>CAJUPS010000028.1 GCA_910588045.1 uncultured Oscillospiraceae bacterium
CAAATGATAAATCCGAACCCATCCCCCACCTGGAGGACAGCGTTCGGATTATCATAGATTGGTCCGAGTAGTGCGACTCGAACGCACGATCTCCACATCCCAAATGTGGCGCGGTACCAGCTCCGCTATACCCGGATGGCGGTCCGTCCGCCGCCAGGCGGCGCCGGACACTTTCTATTATACATATTTTTTGCCATTTGTCAAATGTTCAAATATTTATGGTGACTTTTTCCACAGAATGGAGTACAATAGCTACTATCAAACTATGGAACATGGAGGAATACCCCTTGAGAAAGCTGAATGACGCGATCGACCGCTTCTGCGCCCTGCATCCCCGGTGGGGGATCCCCGGCCTGATGCGCTATATCATCGCAGCCAATGCCGTGATTTTCGTCCTGAGCCTCTTCGACCGGTCCGGTATGCTGCTCCAATTCCTGTGCATGGACCCCTATCAGGTGCTCCACGGGCAGCTCTGGCGGCTGGTGACCTATGTCCTCATTCCCAGCGGCAGCGACTTCCTGATCATTTTCACCTTCCTGTTTTACTTCTGGCTGGGGGAGGCCATGGAGCGGCTGTGGGGCAGCGCGAAGTTTACCATCTACTACTTCAGCGGCGTGCTCCTGACGGATCTGGGCGTTATCGCCGCCTACCTGATCGACGGCTACCGTATCCCCATCTACGGCGCATTCTATGTGGGGACCGCCCTGTTCATGGCATACGCCCTGACCAATCCGGATGCCGTGGTCTATGTCTTCTTCCTTATCCCCCTGAAAATGAAGTGGATGGCCATCATCGAAGGGGCCCTGTTCGTCATCCAGGTGCTGCGCTACGCCGCTGCCGGGCTATGGGGTATGGCGCTGATGCCCGTGATCGCCATGCTGAACCTGTTCGTCTTCTTCTCCCCGAACCTCTACCGGCGGGCGGACACCGTCCGGGCCCACAACCGCAGGGAGGCGGTCCAGTTCCGCAGGGCCGTGCGGGAGCAGAAGAAGCAGAAGGGCTACAACCACCGGTGCGAGGTCTGCGGCCGGACGGACACGGATTTCCCGGACCTTCAGTTCCGCTACTGCTCCAAATGCACCGGCTACCACTGCTTCTGTGAGGAGCACATTTTTAATCATACGCACCACATGGAGTGAGGGTCACTCCCACGTCTCCCACACCTCCGGGCAATAGCCCACCGTGACGAGTTTCCCGTTGCGGACGATGGGGGTGAGAAACAGCTTGGGATTGTCGAAGAGCTTCTCCTCCGCCGCGTCCGGGGTGATATACGCCATGTATAGATCCTGGTAGGCTTTGCACTTTGTATTGACCAGCTGGTCAAAGGACAGCTTCTGCCGGATGCTGCGGTACTCCCCGGGGGAGAAGCCCTTTTGGGGCAGGTCGATATACTGGTACTTGATCCGCCGCTCCTTGAACCAGCGCTCGGCCTTTTTGGTGTCGAAGCACTTGGAGGAACCAAAAATCTGGATATTCATAACAAAAGCTCCTTTGCTGATATGAAATGGAGGGAGATCCCTTGGACTATGAGATCGTACGGCTCCGGGAGCGCCCGGAGTGGGAGGGGGAGGCCGCGGCCTGGTTCCACGAGAAGTGGGGCATTCCCCTGGAGGCTTACAAAGAGAGTATGGCGCAGTGCCTCGCAGGCGGGGGCGCGGTCCCGCAGTGGTATATGGCTGTGGAGAGCGGGCGGATCATAGGCGGCCTGGGGGTGATTGCAAACGACTTCCACGACCGGAAGGACCTGACGCCCAACGTGTGCGCGGTCTACGTGGAGGAGTCCTGCCGCTGCCGGGGCATTGCGGGAGCACTGTTAGGCCACGTCTGCCGGGATATGGCGGCGCTGGGAGTCCCCGTGCTCTACCTGCTGACGGACCACACGGGATTTTATGAGCGGTACGGCTGGGAATTTTTCTGCACCGCCACAGGGGATGGGGAGGAGCAGCCCAGCCGGATGTATATCCATCGGATGAGGGAGGATTGACGGATGACGGAAGCGGTCAAAAAATTGAAGGATTGGATCGAGCACAGCGACAACATCGTCTTTTTCGGCGGGGCCGGGGTCAGCACGGAGAGCGGCATCCCGGATTTCCGCAGCACGGACGGCCTCTACAACCAGCAGTACGACTATCCCCCGGAGACCATTTTGAGTCACAGCTTCTATGAGCAGAAGCCGGAGGAATTTTTCCGCTTCTACCGGAACAAGATGCTCTGTCTGGACGCGAAGCCCAACGCCGCCCACAGGAAGCTGGCGGAGTGGGAGGCCCAAGGCAGGCTGAAGGCCGTCATCACCCAGAACATCGACGGTCTCCACCAGAAGGCGGGCAGCCGGAACGTCCTGGAGCTCCACGGCAGCGTCCTGCGCAACTACTGCACCAAATGCGGCGCGTTCCACGGCGTGGAGGACATTGTGAACAGTACCGGCGTGCCCCGGTGCCAGTGCGGGGGGATCATCAAGCCCGACGTGGTGCTCTATGAGGAGGGACTGGACGAGGATGTGATGATGAGATCCGTCTCGGCCATCCGCCGCGCGGATGTGCTGATGATCGGCGGGACCTCCCTGACGGTGTACCCGGCGGCGGGACTGGTGCGGTACTATCGGGGGAACAAGCTGGTGGTCATCAACAAGACCGACCTGGGCGCGGGCGCGGATCTGACCATCACCGAACCCATCGGAGAGGTCATGGCGCAAATATAAGTATACCACAAAAACACGGGAGAGGGAAGTATGGAAAAGACGAGACGCCTGGGCAATGACGAATTTTACAGCCAGATCTTCAAGTTGGTCCTGCCCATTATTATTCAAAACCTCCTGAGCGCGGCGGTCAGCTCTGCCGACGTGGTGATGCTCAACTACGTGGGCCAATCCGCCATCTCGGCGGTGTCCCTGGCCGCCCAGTACGCCAGCGTACTGTTTATGGTCTTCTACGGCCTGGGCACCGGGGTGACCATCCTGGCCGCCCAGTATTTCGGCAAGGGCGATATGCGGGCCATCCACGTGGTGGAGGGTATCGCCCTGCGGTTCTCGATCCCTATCTCCGCGGCCTTCGCGGCGGCGGCGCTGCTGATGCCTGAAACGATGATGCGTCTGTTCACCAACGACGGGGAACTGATCGCCATCGGCGCGTCCTACCTGCGATACATGTCCGTGGCCTACCTGTGCTGGGGCATTATCGAGGTCTACCTGGCGACCCTGCGGAGTATCAACCGGGTCACCATCAGCACGCTGCTGAACGTGCTGGCCTTCTCCCTGAACATCCTGCTCAACGCGGTGTGGATCTTCGGCCTGTTCGGCGCGCCGAAGCTGGGCGCGATGGGCGTGGCCCTGGCCACCAGTCTCTCCCGGCTCATCGAGCTGGCGGCCTGCGTGGGGGTGTCTCTGGTGAGCAAGGACGTCCATCTGAATCTCAAGTACGTCTTCGTCCGGAATAAGCCCCTGTTCTCCGACTTTGTCCGCCTGTCCCTGCCCGCCCTGGGCAACGACATCAGCTGGAGCGTGGCCTTCTCCATGTACTCCGTTATCCTGGGCCACCTGGGGTCCGACGTGGTGGCGGCCAACTCCTTTGTCATCGTGGTACGGAATTTCGGCACCATCCTCTGCTTCGGCATGGCCAACGCGGGGGGCATTCTGCTGGGGAACATCATCGGGGAGAACAAGCTGGAGGAGGCCCGGGAGGGCGCAAAGAAGCTGATGAAGCTGACGGTCATCACCGGGGCCATCGGGGGCGTGATCATCCTGGCGGCAATGCCGCTGGTCATGGGCTACGCCAGGGAGTCGCTGTCGGAACAGTCCATGCACTACCTGCGGAACATGCTGCTCATCAATACTTACTATGTCATGGGCGCGGCGGTGAACACCACCCTGATCGCCGGAGTGTTCCGCGCCGGAGGCGACAGCCGGTTCGGATTTATCTGCGACACCATCGACATGTGGGTCTATGCCGTGCCCCTGGGCTTTATCGCGGCGTTTGTGCTGAAGCTGCCGGTGATGTGGGTATACTTCCTGCTGTGCACCGACGAGTTTGTGAAGTGGCCCTGGGTCATCAAGCACTATCGCAGCGGAAAATGGCTGAACAATATCACCCGGGACGGACTGTTCGCGGAGGATGCGAAATAGCAGCGCAAGAGGCGGGACGCGTGGTGCGTCCCGCCTCTTATTTGACTCAATCCGGTCATTCCACCGTATCGCTGCCGGGCCCGCTGTACTCCAGCAGCTCCCCCGCCTGGCAGCCCAGCACAAAGCACAGACGGGCCAAGATGTCGAGGTCCAGCTTTTCCACCTCGCCTTGATACCACTTGTCCACCACCTCAAACCGGACGCCGATCCGCCGGGCCATCTGGTTGCGGTTTATCCGCCGCTGGTCCATCAGCTCCCGCAGCCGCAGACGGACCATGCCGTATTCCCGTTGATACAAAATGCTGGGTTCCACAAAATATCACCTCATAGCGATATGATCGCTCACGTTCTGTCTGCATCTGAGTTTTTCTCCACGGCCCGCTCCAATGCCTCCATCAGTTGATGAGGCGGCATATCCAGCGCCTGGGCAATCCTGAAAAAAGTGTCGATGGTCGGACTGCGCAGACCGCGCTCTATTTTGCTGTAGTGGGTCCTGTCCAAACCGGCCAGCCCGCTGAGGACCTCCTGGGACAGGCCCTTTCGGACCCGGTACGCCCGGATTACTTCGCCGATTTGCGCTGCACTGACCATGCCACCATCTCCTTCTGCATTTCTATGATAGCAGAGGAGAATTTAATCTGTGAGGTCAGTTGACCTCGGTCCTAATATGTTGTATAATCAGGTTTACAAAACAGAAAAAAGGAGTGGACCATTATGCTTTACAAAAAAATGTACGCAACTTTGGTGGGCCGCGTAGATACCGCCGTTAGCGACCTTGCGGGCCTGGCCCTTCTGGGGCCCTGCGATCAGGAGCATGTTTTGAAAATCGCGGAAGACCTGCGTCAGGCCCTGCTGGAAGCGGAAGAGTTGTACCTTGACGCAGAGAAAGACTCATGACCGCAAAAAAGACCCCGGAGCCGAAGCTCCGGGGCTTTTTCTGCGCAAGGTATGTTCTGTGTTACAGCAGGCTCTTCTCGTCGGCCTTGCTGAACAGGTGCATGACGTTGCCGCCGAAGGTCACATTGATCTTGGCGCCGTAGCTCAGGTTCTTCTGCTCGCCGGTCAGGTCGATGGTGGGCAGAATGATGATGGCGTCCTTACCGGCTACGTTCACGTGCATGTGGATGGTAGCGCCCATCAGCTCGGTGACGTCCACGGTGGCCGCCAGAGCGTGGGGGGCGTTGGCATCACACAGGGTGATGTGGTCGGGACGAATGCCCAGGGTGATGTCCTGGGGCGCGGTGTTCTTGGACTTCAAGGTGGCCTGCTTGTCCTCGGGCAGCTCCATGCGGGCGCCTGCCACGGTGACATAGTAGCCATTGCCGTCCTTCTCCAGCTTGGCGTCGAAGAAGTTCATCTGGGGCGTGCCAATGAAACCTGCCACAAACAGGTTGGCGGGATGATCGAACACCTGCTGGGGGGTGCCAATCTGCTGGATGAAGCCGTCACGCATGATGACGATCCGGTCGCCCAGGGTCATGGCCTCGGTCTGGTCGTGGGTAACGTAGATGAAGGTGGTGTTGATCTTCTGGCGAAGCTTGATGATCTCGGCGCGCATCTGGTTACGGAGCTTGGCGTCCAGGTTGGAGAGAGGCTCGTCCATGAGGAACACCTTGGGCTCACGCACGATGGCGCGGCCGATGGCCACACGCTGACGCTGACCGCCGGACAGGGCCTTGGGCTTGCGGTCGAGGTACTGGGTGATGTCCAGGATCTCGGCGGCCTCCTTGACCTTGCGGTCGATCTCGTCCTTGGGGACCTTCTTCAGCTTCAGGGAGAAGGCCATGTTCTCGTAGACCGTCATGTGGGGATACAGGGCGTAGGACTGGAAGACCATGGCGATGTCGCGGTCCTTGGGGGCCACGTCGTTCATGACCTTGCCGTCGATGAGCAGCTCGCCCTCGCTGATCTCTTCCAGACCGGCCACCATGCGCAGAGTGGTGGACTTGCCGCAGCCGGAGGGACCAACCAGCACGATGAACTCCTGATCGGCGATGTCCAGGTTGAACTGCTGGACGGCGACGACGCCGCGGTCGGTGATCTGAAGATTGGACTTCTTCTCGGGAGCGTCGCCCTTCTTAGCCTTTTTCTTCTTCTTCTCGTCGCCGCTGTGGGGATAGATCTTCATGACGTTCTTCAGGGATACAGTTGCCATCTTCCAGGCGTTAGCGAAACTGCCTCCGCAGATTCCGCCTCAGACCGGAGGAGCAAAACCACCGGTCCATTACGGCATGTCTCCACAATGCCGCACCGCACGCCTACGCGGATTACATCCTTTCTTGTCAGTCTGCCGGGCCATTTTGTGGAGTGGCGCAGCAGCTCGTGATTTGATACCTGAGCGTTCCCACTCAAGCTAGTTATAGCATACCGGGGAACCGGCAAAAAGTCAAGATGCGGAAATATTTTCGGCGTTTACACAAGCGAAACGTCCTGATGTATGTACAATTTGCCGATACTGCAAAGCAGGAAAAGGAGCGCAGGACCTTGGTCCCGCGCTCCCTGACACTATTCGGCCGTATAGCCGGTGGAGGTGTCGATGGTGATGGTCTGCGCCCCGCCGTCCCAGCCGACGCCGAAGTCGAAGGTCTGGCCGATGTCCCGAAGCTTGAAGTAGTTGTTGCCGCCGATCTCGTAGGCGGTGAGGGAAAGTTCCTCCCCATTCAGGATGATCCTGGCGGAGGAGGGGTTGGCGGTCTTGGTCCCGGCGCCCTTGCCGGTCATCTCGCCGCCCACGGCGGTGTACGCCTGGCCGGAGGTTAAAGAGATCGCCTTGGCAGCGGCGTCCCAGCCCACCTCAAACTGTTTGTCCGTGCCGCTGAGGACGTAGGCCAGGTCCCGGAGCTTGAAGTAGTTGTTTCCCGCGATGTTGTAGGCGTCGAAGGACTTCTTCTCGCCGTTGACCAGGACCGTGGAGGCGGTGGGGACGGCCTGTGCAGGCGAGGCGTGGGGCGTCCCCTCGTCCCAGCGGTTGTTGGAAAAGGTGCAGTCTTGCAGCCTGTATTCCCCCTCCGTATCCCACTCGCCGCTGAGGAATCCAGCGTTATTGTTGTTTTCAAATGTGCAGCCGGAAAAGGTCAGGGGGCCTTCGCTTCCCCAGGAGCCGTTCCATGTGACCGCGCAGTCCACAGGTTCCTTGTTCCCGTTTCCAAAACCGTTGCCGGAGAAGGTGCAGTTTTCAAAAAGCGCCTGTCCCGCGCACATTTTCATAATGCCCCGGGGGCAGTCGCGGAACACGGTGTCCTTCACGGTAAAGGAACATCCCTCGCCAATGGCGCAGGACATGAGACAGCCGATGATCTCACAGCCTTGGAGGGTGAGCCGGGAATCAGATAAAACGCCCACAATAAAAAGCTCTGTGTCGTGCCACGTGCCCTCGGGCGGGTCAAGGCAGACAGCGAGATTTTCCAATACGACGCTGCTGGCCCCGATGTCCAAAGCAAAATTCCCCTCGTACTGTGTGAGAATACGGGTTCCCTCCGTCCCCTGAATCGTCACATTTTCCAAATTCTGGATGCCTAGAGAACCGATGCTGTAGTCCCTGCCCTCCAGAATAATCCTGGTATTGGAGGCGAGCGCGTCCTGCAACTCCTCCACAGTACCGGCATATACCGTCCGTTCCTGTTTTCCGGCCAGCGCCGTCCCTGTCAGCCCTAAGCACAATATCAGCGCTGAAGCCACCGCTAAAATCCGCTTTCTCACGACCTTTTCCTCCTGCATTTCAAATTTCCGGCGGTCCTATCATCTGCCAAAGGGACGCGAAACCGACCGGTCTCGCGTCCCTTATCCATTGCACGAATCTTTTTATGCGTTCGCTTTCTTCGCGGACAGGTACTCAAGCAGACACACGCCGCCCAGGACCAGCAGGCCCAGCACGTCGGTCATGGTATCCGGGAACATCATGCACAGACCGCCCGCCGCCAGCAGAAGCCGGAACAGGGGGTTCATCTTCCGGAACAGCGTGCCGTTGAGGGCCGCCGCCACGCCGAAGAGGCCCGCCAGGGAGGTGACGACGATCTGTCCCACCTGGAGGATGTTGGTGTCCACCAGCAGCATGGCCGGGTTAAAGGCGAAGATATACGGCACGATAAAGGCCGCAATCGCCAGCTTGGTGGCGTTGATGCCCGTCTTCATGGGGTTGGACTTGGCGATGGCGGACCCGGCGTAGGCCGCCAGGGCCACGGGGGGCGTGATGTCCGCCACGATACCGAAGTAGAAGACAAAGAAGTGGGCGGGAATCTTCCCGATGCCCAGGGTGATGAGGATGGGGGCGCAGGTAGAGGCCATGATGCAGTAGTTGGCCGTGGTGGGGACGCCCATGCCCAGGACGATGCAGCAGAGCATGGTGAGGAACAGGGCGATGAACATGGCCAGAGACTCGTTGGGAATCATGCGGCTGATGTTCACCACGGCGTTGACCAGCTTGGAGGCCAGACCCGTCACGGTGATGCACCCGGCCACCATGCCCGCCATGGAGCAGGCCACGGCCACGGTGATGCAGCCCTTTCCACCGGCCTCCAGGGAACTGGCGATCATCCCGCCCAGGTCCTTGACGGCGTGCTTCGCGAAGCCCTCGCCGTGCTGGGTCTTACTGTCAATGAAAATATTGGGCAGGCTCACCAGGATGGTCAGCACGATGGCGATGGCGGCGGAGAACTGGAGGGTCCGGGCCCCGGTGGACACCATGACCACCAGCACCACCAGGGGGATGAGGAGGTAGATGCTGCGGATGAGCAGCTTGAACTTGGGCAGCTGATTCCTGGGGATGCCCTTCAGGCCCAGCCGCTTGGCCTCCAGGTGGACGGAGAGGAAGATCCCCGTGAAGTACAGCAGCGCGGGGAGGATGGCCTTCAGGGCCACGTTGGCGTAGGAGGTGCCCATGTACTGCGCCATGAGGAAGGCGGCCGCGCCCATGATGGGGGGCATGATCTGCCCGCCGGTGGAGGCGGCGGCCTCCACCGCGGCGGCGAACTCGGGCCGGTAACCGGTCTTCTTCATCATGGGGATGGTCACCGACCCGGTGGTCACGGTGTTGCCCACGGAGGAGCCGGACACCATGCCGCACAGGGCGGAGGAGATCACCGCCACCTTGGCCGGTCCACCGGAGGAGGAGCCCGCCGCGCAGTTGGCCAGGTCAATGAAGAAGTTGGAGATCCCCGTGCGCTCCAGGAATGCGCCGAAGATGATAAACACGGCGATGAACTTGGCGCACACCTGGATGGGGGTAGCCATGACGCCGGAGGTGCCGAAGAAGAGGGTGTAGATGACCCGGGGCAGGCCCTGGCCGCTGGCGAAGGTGTAGACCAGCAGCGCGCCCACCACGAACAGGATGGGCAGGCCCACGCACCGGCGGCACAGCTCCGCCAGACAGAGGATCCCCACCACGCCCAGGATGATAAAGAACCACGCGCCGGGCGCGGCATCGGGATTGGACGGGTCGATCTTGGCGGCGCTGGTGATGACCATAACCAGGCGGCTGTAGTTGAAGCAGTAGTAGAAGAAGGATCCCGCCCCCAGGAGCATGATCACAATGTCATACCAGGGCATTGTATTGGGCGTCACGTGGCCCTTCCGCGCAGGGTAGTTGAGATAGCCCATGATGATGATCAGCCCCAGGAAGGCCAACAGACGGATGGGCAAATCCGCGGTGCTCCACAGGGTGGACCAGATACAGTACAGAGAGAAGAGCGCCGAGATGACGCCCGTAACCAGCTTGGGCTTTCCCTCCCAGATGCGGGTGGCGGACTCCCGGTCATACTTGCGCATGACCTCGTCCATCTCCGCGGCCGTGCCGGTTTCCACGTCCGGCAGGTTGTTCTTATCCTTTTCACTCATAAGAACGGCCTCCTTTTGTTTGAGTTTGTACCGCGTTGAAAAAGCGGAAGGATTTCCGCTCTTTCAACGCGGCAAGGGCCGCTTGCGCGGCCCTTGCCAGGGATGCACAGTTCTCTGTTATCAATACGTACCGGCCTTGATGGTATAGGCGCTGTAGTAGGGGGAGGATGCCAGCAGGTCGCTGGTGTGGCTCTCGTCCAGGCCCACCAGGTACACGGGCTTGGAGGTGGCCAGGTCCACAATGGCCGTGGTGGGAGCGCCGGCCACGATGAAGGCGGCGTCGATCTTGCCATCCTTCAGGCTCTCGGCGCTGTCGCCGAAGCTCTGGTATACGGGCTTGATGCCGGTGTCGGGATCGATGCCGTAGGCGCTGAGTACGTCAACGGCGTTGAACCACACGCCGGAGCCCTGGGCGCCGATGGAGACGGACTTGCCCGCCAGGTCGGCAACGGTCTTGATGTCGGGGTTGGTGGTGACGATCTGGACCTGCTCCATGTACAGGGCGGCCACGGTGGAGAAGCCGGTGACGGCGCTGTCAAACAGGCGCTCCCCGTTGTAGCCGTAGCTCATAACATCAGACTGCACGAACGCCAGCTGTACGTTGCCCGCGGCCAGGTCCTCAATGTTGGCCTTGGAGCCGCCGGAGGTGACGGCGGTGACGGAGACAGAGGTGTTGTTGGAGACATAGCTGGAGAGCACGCCGCCGAAGGCGTAGTAGGTGCCGGACTCACCGCCGGTGCCGAAGGTCAGGGCCTTGCTCTCGCCAGTACCGGCGCCGTCCTTCACGGCCACGTTCTTGCCCTTCTCAGCAAAATACTTGGCAGCGCCGGGGTGATAGGGGACGGAGGTGACGGAGGCGGCGAAGTCCAGATCCAGCTCCTTGCCCTTGTCGTGCTGCTCGGAGATGGCGGCGGTGTTCTCAAAAATAGCGGAGACGAAAGCGTAGATGTCGTCTTCAGGCACATCATCCCGGGCGATCACCACGGCGCCCACGGCCACGGTGTTGGTATCCACGGCGGCAGCGCCCTTGCCCTCATCTTTACCGCCGCAGGCGGCCAGGGACAGGATCATGATCATTGCCATGACCAATGCAAATAACTTCTTCTTCATAGCGATTTCTTCCTTTTCAAGTGATGTCCCCCTCAAGGGATGCCATGATTATACCTGATATTTGCAAGTTTTGCAACTGGCAAATTCATATAAATTCCTCTCCGGTTTCCATTCTTTTTATGAGAAGCTACAAAGAACAGTTAAAAACACCCTCCTAGTTGCCGGATATACGCCGTTTTCCGCCGGAAGAGCGAGAAAAACCAAAAATCCTGTCAAGCAGAAAAAGGTCTGCCGCAGCCGCCGTTTTGCAACTTTTTTCTCTTTATCCTGCAAAAGAGCGGTTTTATCCTGCTTTCCGGGGCGGGAGATCTCCGCCGAAAATCCCCTTGACATTTTTGCTCTACGGTTGTAGAATATGTTTATTCTATATTTGTAGAGCAAGGAGGAGCTAGAAATGAAGACTGCCATCCGCCGTCTGCCGGACGCCGAGCTGGAGGTCATGCAGGCCGTCTGGGCCTGCAAGCCCCCGGCGGCCCGGGCGGACATCAGCGCAATTTTGCAGGACACCCACCCGATGGCCCTGACCACCCTGCTGACGGTGCTCTCCCGCCTGGCGGAGAAGGGGTTTGTGGAGATCCGGAAGGAGGGGCGCAGCGCCCGATACCTCCCGCTGGTCTCCCGGCAGGAGTATTTGGCCCAGCAGAGCAGGCGCTTCGTGGAGAAGGTCTGCGGCGGGAGCCTGCCCGCCTTCGCCGCCGCCCTGTGCGAGAGCGGGCTGACCCGGGAGGAGCTGGCCCAGCTCCGGGAGCTGCTGGAGAGGAACGAGCTATGAGCACGGACATATTTTTCAAGGGCCTGTTCGCGCTGATCTTCAGCGGCGTTATTGCCTGGGCGGTATGGGACAAGAGAGAGCAGGGTACGGAGGTGGAGGCCGCCCGGCAGCGGTATCTGCCCTGCATCTCCGGGCAGCTGCTCCCGGTGTGTATGCTGACGCTGGCGGTCTGCGCTCTGATGTTCTGTGGGAAGGAGGACGCCGTTCGGATCACGGTCTCCTTCTGCTTCGGGGTGTTTCTCCACATCTGTCTGTACTACCTGCTGCTGATGCCCGCGCTGCCCTTCCTGCGGCGACATATCAGCGCCCGGTCCTGCGCGGTGCTGTGGCTGGTCCCCAACTACCTCTATATCACGCAGATGAACTATATGTCCCTGCCCGCTCCCCGGTGGGTGGTGGAGGTCCCCGCCGCCCTGGTACAGATTCTGTTGGGCGTATGGCTGGCGGGCTTCCTGGGGGTACTGGTCTGGAAGACGGTCTCCCACCTGACTTTCCGTGCCCGTATCCTGCGGCGGGCCGTGCCGGTCACCGACCCGGCGGCGCTGGAGGTCTGGGCCCGGGAGGTGGAAGACGCCCGATTTCAAAAGCCGAAATTCAAGCTGGTGTCGTCGCCCGAGGTCCGCACGCCCCTGTCCGTGGGACTGTTCGCCCGGTCCGTCCGGGTGGTGCTGCCGGAGCGGGACTACACGCCGGAGGAGCTGGCGCTGATTTTCCGCCACGAGCTGGTCCATATCGGGCGGGAGGACGCCTGGAGCAAGTTCTTCCTGGTGTTCTGCACCGCCATGTGCTGGTTCAACCCCCTGATGTGGGCGGCGATGAAAAAGAGCGCCGAGGACCTGGAACTCAGCTGCGACGAGACGGTGCTGCTGGACGCCGGGGACGAGACCAAGCGGCAGTACGCCGCCCTGCTGCTGAAAACCGCCGGGGATGAGCGGGGTTTTACCACCTGCCTCTCCGCCTCCGCGGACGCCCTGCGCTACCGGCTGAAAAGCGTGGTGGAGCCCGGGAGGAAGCACTCCGGAGCACTGGTGGTGGGGCTGGTATTCTTCCTGCTGTGCATGAGCTGCGGCTACGTGGCCATAGCCTACGGGGAGGGTACGGGGACGGAATTGATCTACCAGTCCCGGGACCCGGAGCAGTACAGCCTCCGCTATGTGTACTGGGACGACGACCCCTACAATACCGTTCTGGTCTGCACCGACGAGGCCGCGCTGCACCGGTATCTCTCCTCCCTGCGGATGGAGCAGATCGCGGGGAACTACTCCTTCCAGCAGGAAGGGAATCGAATGTTCCTGTTCTTCGACGCCCCGGAGGGTACGCTGGGCGTCATCCTCTCCGACGACTTCATCAAACTGTCCCCTCTATACGGCAAAGCGAAGGCGCAAACCTACTACCTGCCCGACGGCCTGGACCGGGAGGCGCTGGGGATCCTGGAAATGCCCGCTCTGAATGTCCGCGTGACCAATGGGGAGCGCGATACCGGAGATCGGATCACCGCCTCCCTGTGGCGGGCCGAGCGCCTGGAGGGGGACCGCGCCGAGACGGTGTATATGCAGGACGAGCGGGAAACTCCCAGCGGGATTTATGGGTCCCGGACGTACAGTCAGGCGGAGTTCTCCTTCAATTTCTCCTCGGTCGGGGACTGCACGGCGGAGATCGTCCCCCTGGAGGGCGGGGACAGCCGCACGGTCATCGTGGACAGCCAGTCCCTGACCCTGCCGCTGTCGGAGGAACCATCCCGCTACATCGTTCGCGGAGAGCTCCAGGACAAGGCCGGGGAATTGTACCGGGCGGAGTTCCGGTTTGAGCTTGGCGCACTGGACACCATGTTTGAGTAGGAACTGCAAAAAAGTGGGCAAATTATCAATGTCAGAATTGCCGAAATTTTCCCGGTTTTCTTGTTGACCATGACCATGTTTTTCAGGGAGCGACGTTTTGTTCCCAATGGAAGACGATTTGTTTTTTGAACTACTGCTCTGCATTTTCGTTCTATCACCGCCAAAATTCGACAGAATGCGACAAGAACACGGACGCTGGAGGAAGCCACCCCGGGAGGCGGGCAATCCGGCGTCCGTGCCTTATTCTGCCCGGGCCGTGGGCGGCGGGGCTCTCCGGAGGAATTGACATTTCTATATATAAAGTTTACAATATGTGCACTCTTGCTGCAAGCTGCAATGGGCAATAAATAAAGAGGAGGAGAAATGGACATGGGAAAAAGAGTTGTAGTCCTAGCATTGTGTGTTGTGCTGTTTCTGCTGACAGGAATGGTCTTGGCCGACGGGGAGGTCGGCACCGTTGACATCACCGGTCCCCCGGAGGGCGTCCGGATTGGGGAGCCCTTTGAGATCCTGCTGGGGGAAGAAATCGAAATGGAGTTACGGGGAACGTTCTACACCTATAACATTGATACGGACTCCATCGCGTCGGTCCAGGTGATCAGCCGGACAGGGGACGCGGAGGCAGCCGCCGAAGGGACGCTGACATACGACTTTAATAACGACTATATCAAAATCATCCTATCGCCGGAGGCGTGCGGCGCGCTCTTCCGTTCCCCCGGCAGCGGCAGCCTTCAGGTATCGTTTACCTGCGACTGTCTGGACGGGGATGGAATGTCTTCCCAGCGTATTGCCGTCACCAGCAACACGCTTCCGGTGGACGTCTCCGCCGGGACACCGCAGCTCTCCGCCACGGTGACGTGCTTCGACGCATCCGACGGGGAGGGATTCCTGCTCATCAGCACCGCGTGCAAAAACGGAAATCGCTTCGATGAGGAGCACTGGGAACAGTGGGACATCCGCTTGAACAATGAGCCGCAGACGCTGCGCAGCGTCTGCCATGACGGCGGTACAGCCGTCATGAGGATCCTTGGCTCGTTCGCCGCAGGCGATGTCCTGTCGTTGCAGGCCCTGCCCAGCACTTTTGCGACAACGGAGGAGGGCAGCGGCCCCGTGACCGTCACCATCCCGGAGAAGGACGCCGCACCGCTCCGCGCCGCATTTCTGGTGGAGGACGGCCTCCCCACCGGTTTGACCTGGCAGCTGGACGAAGCGCTGCCCACCCCGCCGTCGTTCCGGATTTTGCTGATGGACCCATCCGGGCGGATCGTCTACCGCACCTCTGTGGAGACCGGCGCCTCTGCATCCGGGGAGGGCGCCTACATCTGCGATCTGGCGGACTGGGACGCCGCACCCCTGCCGCCAGGCGCCTACACCGCCGTGATTGCCCCGGTTGACGGGACGATCTGCTCCTACGGCACACAGTGGATAAAGCAGGCCCCTGTGGAGAAGGTCCCCGACATCGTGCCCGTTTTCCCCGACTTCTCCGGGGTAGCAGAGCCCTCCCCAGAGACCGGCGCTGCGGTCGGGGAAGCGGGGGACACCCCGGCCGCCCCCTTTGAAGACGATACCCGGACGGAGGAACGCCCCGACGGTTCCTCTGTCATCACGGTGGAGCGGCCCGACGGCGCTTCCACCACCGTCGTCAGTCCGGACGGGCAGGTGGTGGCCGCCGTCACCCTCTCCGCTGAGGCCGTCAGCGAGGCGCAGCACAGCGGGCAGGTCCTCCCTCTGCCCATGCCGACCGTATCCCTGAGCGGAGACGAGGAGGCCCCGGTCGTGTGCGTATCCACGGGCAGCCCGGAGCCGGTCAGGGTGGAGATCCCCGCTGAGGGCGCGGTACCGGGCACCGTGGCGGTCCTTGTGCAGGCCGACGGGACGGAGGAGGTGATTCGCAGCTCCTTTGCCGCCGAGAACGGCGTGGTGGTCACCGTCTCGGACGGGGACACCGTCCTGCTCGTGGACAATAGCGGGCACTTCTCCGATGTGGCCGGACACTGGGCCGGGGACGCCATCGCCTTCGTCTCCGCCCACGAGATCTTTTCCGGCACCGGCGAGGACCGGTTCACCCCCGAGGGCACCATGACCCGCGCGATGCTGCTGACCGTGCTGGCCCGGTATGACGGCATCGATGTGGACGGCGGTGCCGTCTGGTACGAGAAGGGGGTCAGCTGGGCCATGGAGCGCGGGATTTCCAGCGGCGAGGATCTGGAGCAGCCGGTGAGTCGGGAGCAGCTGGCAACGATGCTTCACCGCTACGCGGCCTCTGCGGGTGTGGATAACGATTCCCGGGCCTCCCTGGAGGGCTTTGCCGACGCGGACAGGATCAGCGCCTATGCCGCCCAGGCCATGGCCTGGGCCGTGGAAACCGGCCTGATTGGCGGCACGGACAGAGGGGAGCTCCTGCCCCAGAGCAGCGCCACCCGGTCGGAAGCCGCCACGATCCTCATGCGCTTCTGCGAGATCGCGGCATATACTTTTTCTTGAAGAGGATCAAGAAGATTTTTGACGCGAGCCTAGGGCATGTTTGAAAAATGTCAAAACGCCCAACCAGCGGATCTTTTTCCGCTGTGCCGCGTTAAAAATTCTTGAAATCCGTCAGGATTCCTGCGAATTTTTGCCTTGCCCAGTGGAAAAATCTCTCGCCGTTGGGCATTCCGCCATTTATCAAACAAGCCCTAGAGTCGTTGCAATTCCTGGTTTTCTTGCCGGATAAGGCTACGATTTAGCGGCTGTGTTTCGTTCCCTTCTGCCCCGGCCGGCTTTCCCGGTCGGCCGGGGCAGAAACTTTTTCTTGACAATATCGAATATCGGTATTATACTGAACCTATAAATATCGAATATCGCTAATGAAGGGGAGGCGATGGCATGGCCCGGGAAAAATTTCAGACGCTGACGGAGCAGATGTTTTATATCCTGCTGTGCCTCCAGCGGGAATGCTGCGGCGTGGACATCATGGAGCGGGTGGCCCGGATGACCGAGGGGCGGGTCGTCATCGGGCCGGGGACCCTCTACAGCCTGCTGGAGAGCTTCCAGACCGAGGGGTTCATCCGGGAGACGCGGGTGGAGGGACGGAAGCGGAGCTATCAGATCACCGTGAAGGGCCGACTGCGGCTGGAGGAGGAGGTCGCCCGTCTCCGGCGGCAGACAGAGGACTACGTGCGATTCGGAAAGGAGGCGCAGGCATGAGCCGCGATACGAAGCGAGAGCTGTGCTGGTATCAGTTTGACGACACGGAGGCCATCGCCCGGCATCTGGAGAAAATGGCCGGGAGGGGCTGGCTGCTGGAGGGGGTGGACAACTGGCTTTTCACCTACCGCCGCGCGGAACCGGAACAGGTGAAATATACCGTCACCTTCTTCCCCGAGGCGTCCGTCTTCGATCCTGCCATCACCGAGGGGCAGGAGACCTATGTGGACTACTGCCGCGCCGCAGGGTGGGAGCTGGCGGCGGCCTACGGGCCCCTCCAGTATTTCCGCTCCACCCGGCCGGACCCCACGCCCATTGAGACCGACGAGGCGGTGAAGCTCTCCGCCATCCGGCGGACCATGCGGAAGACCGCCGTGTTCAGCTACGGCCTTTTGCTGGCGCTCCCACTCCTGTGCGTGCCGCTGTTTCTGAACTGGTTCCGGCATGACCCCATGGATTTTTTCAGCAGCACCTCCAAGCTGGCAACGCTGACCCTGATGGCGGGGATCGCACTCTTTGCCGCCGGGATTCTGCTGGACTACCTGATCTGGGTGCTGTGCTCCAAGCGCGCGGTGGCCCGGGGCGGGACCTGCGCCCGGCCCCACACCCGGTTCCGCCTGGGGCTCTCCGCCGTGGCCATGGCGCTGTGCGCCGCCGTGCTGGCGGTCCTTTTCCTGGACCCGCCCCTGGCCGGGATGCGGCCCCTGCTGATCATCCTTCTGCTCCTGTACGGCGGGATCATGCTGCTGGGCCGGTGGGTCCTGCGGCATCTGAAGAAGCGGGGCACCAGCCGGGGCGGTACGAAGGGGCTGTATTTCGCCTTTGCCCTGGCAGCAGGGGTGGCGGTGGGCGTTGGTATGCCCTTCCTGACCGGCGCTCTGAACGGAGCGGGGGTGATCCACATGGGCCGGAAGCCGGTGGAGACGTATACCAAGACCTACGAGAATGTCCCCTGGACCATTACGCGGGACGTTTTCTACGACGACCTCCCTGTGACCCTGGAGGACCTGGGATACGCTGTCACGCCGGAGGACCACTGCACCTATGAGGCGGAGGTCAGCCGCTCCCCTCTGGCGGTCCACGCCCAGTACACCCAGGACGCGCTCGGTACCGACAGCGAGCTCCCGCCTCTGACCTATCAGACCTACGACACCCGCTGGCCCTGGCTGCTGGAGCGATCCTGGGAGAAGCTTCTCCCGGACGACAAGGCCCCCTATGACCCCTGGCCCTTGCAGCGGATGGAGCCCGCCCCCTGGGGGGCGGAGGAGGCGTACCGGGAGTTTGGATATGCCTCCTACTATCTCCTCTATCCGGGCCGGATCGTCACCTTCCGTCTGGGCGGAGAGCCCGCCCCGGAGCAGCTGGACGCCATCGTCCGGGCCCTGCGGCCGTAGATGGCGGGGTAGAGAGAGAACACGCGGCGCACACAGTCAGGCCATGCTGTGTGCGCCGCGTGTTCCCGCCTATTTGCTGAAATGAAATACCTTTTCACCCGGCAGGACCATGCCCAGCTGGTCCCGGGCAATGTCCTCGATGAGGGCCTGATTTCCGCTGTTCTCCAGATCCTCCCGCAGCTGTTCGTTGACCTCTTGCAGCTCATTCAGCCGCTGGGTATAGATCGCTTCCTCCGCCCGGGCCTCTTGCAGCTTTCCGAACATGCCGTAGATCTGCACGCCCAGGCCGATCAGCAGGGCCGCCAGGAGCAGCATGGTCAGCCTGCTGCGGGGGCGGGCGTCCGCCTTCTTACGGGCGGGCTTCTTGACCGATTTGCCCATATCTTCCTCTCCCTCCTGCGGGGAAGGCTTGCGCCGTGCCCGCAGTGATGTAACTCTCATTGTAACCCAATTCCTGTAAAAAGAAAAGACTTTTTTTCCGGTTCGCCCTCCTTTTTTCAGATATTTTACCAGCAGCCCCACGGGAAGCAGCGCCAGGGCCAGCCAGAAGGTCCACACGGGGCGCAAAATTCCGCCCAGCAGGCACCAGTACAGCACCGCGCCCCCTATCACGCCCAGGACAATGAAGATGCGCAGCTCCCCGTCCCCCGCCAGCACAAAGAAGATCACGGATACCGCCGCTGTCAGACAGAACGCCGCGTCCAGCAGTCCTCCCCAGATTTTTCCGCCGAGGCCCCGCAGGGCGCCAACCAGGTCGTAGAGAAGTCCCAGGCACAGTCCCAGCCCGCCGGACCGCAAAAACAGGATCAGCTGCTCCGATACATAGTTCTTCATGCCGCCGTTTATCCGAACAGACGCCGGAGCAGGCCGCCGCTCTTGGGCGCGGTATCCTCATAGAGCAGGGTGTGGATGGACCCGTCCACGTGGAGCTCCCCGCCGTCCAGGTTCAGTTTCCCGATATGCAGGTTCGTGCCGCCCACCACCAGGGTGCCCGCGGTGGTGTTCATGACGATCTCCTCCTCGTCGAACCGCTCCACCTCCTCCACTCCGGAGACCAGCAGCCTCTCCCGGCCGTCCAGCTCCAACCGGTGCTGCATTCCGCTCAGTTCCTCATACGGCATAGCAATACCCCCCAAGTACATGTTTACCTCATGTATATGGGGGGTCTGTCCAATTTATGACTGGCGGTGGGAAAAAGGCGGTTCTGTGTAAAGCGCGAATCTTATTCTGACGGGAACTCCCGGCGCTGTTTGCCGCGCAGCGGCAAATGCGCGCGAAAGCCGCGCAATTTTGGGATTTTGCTTTTTGTTAGATTTTTTCGGGCGCGGCTTTTGGAAGTTCCGCACTCTGCGGAGTGCGGCCAGAGGCGCTGCCTCTGGACTCCGCCGCCTTTGAAAAGGCGGGCGAAACTTTTAACTATGGGGTCTGAATCTCCCGGTACATGGCGGACGCCTCCGCCTTGCCCACATTCTCTGCCACGGCTACCACCTCCACGGTCAGCGTCCGCTGGCCGAAGCGGATGGCGATGACGTCGCCCTCCTTGACCTCGTAGGAGGCCCGGGCCACCTTGCCGTTGACGGTGACCCGCTCGTTGTCGCACGCCTCATTGGCCACAGTGCGCCGTTTGATGAGGCGGGAAACCTTCAGATATTTGTCTAATCGCATAGCTGTCCCCCTTCCGAACAGAGGGCGCGGCTTCTGCCGCGCCCTCTCAACCGTTTTTTACTTCGCAACAATCTCTTTGAGCAGCTTGCCGGGCTTGAAGGCGGGAACCTTGGTGGCGGGGATCTGGATCTCCTCCTTGGTGGCGGGGTTGCGGCCGATGCGGGCCTCGCGCTTCTTCACCTCGAAGGTGCCAAAGCCAACCAGACGGACCTCTTCGCCCTCAGCCAGGGCAGCAGTGATGGCATCCAGAGTAGCGGTTACAGCGGCCTCGGAATCCTTCTTGGACAGCTCGGCCTTCTCCGCCACGGCGTTGATGAGTTCAGACTTGTTCATTTAAGGTAACTCCTTTTTATTTCTTTTGGTATATAGCGCCCGCGGATCGCCCCCGAACGCTGCATCACTCTATCTAATCTAACATACTTTTTCCGCACTTGCAAGGTTTTTATCCCAAAAAATCCTGGGAAGATTCTTAAAATTGCAAAAAAAGTCCTTTGAGACAGGCCAAACCCTAATTTTCGCTCGCCTGCGCCCCCTCGTTCCCGGCCGGGAAGGTCCTGGCGATGGCCTGCCCCAGCAGACGGGCGGACAGCAGCGCCTCGTCCAGAGAGTTCCCGGCGGCCCCCATTTCCACCAGCAGGGCCCCCGGCGACACGTGCTGGTTATACCGGGAGTCCCGCACGGAGATAGGGCGCATCAGGGAGGGAAAACGGTCCAACAGCCGCTGCTGGAGGGCGGCGGCCAGCTTCAAATTTTCCTGCCACCCGCCGTGCTCCAGTCCACCGCCGTCCGTGCCGATGATAAAGGACATCTGGGCGGCGTTTACCCCCGCCACGCTGCTGACCACCTTATAGGGCGTCCCGTCCACATCGGAGATGGCATCCCGATGGATGTCCAGCACCAGGGAGAGGGAGGGGTACTCCGCCATGGCGGTCTCCACCGCCGCCAGGGACCGCCCGTATGCCCCGCTGTACTCCGGGTAATCGTGGAGCGTGGGATCGTGGACCACTCCGATACCGGCCTCCTCCAGGGTGCGGGCCAGCTCGTCCCCCACCCGCACCACGTTGTACGCGCAGTCCGTGGTACGGCTGTCCCCGCTGGGCTCATACTCCTGGCCTGCCGGCATGGTGTACGCCTCGCTGCCGTGGGTGTGGACGATCAGCACCTTCGGGCCCTCCTCCTCCGACAGCGCGGCGGCGAAGGTGCCGTCAAAAAGCGTCTCATCGAAGCTGCGGCTGGAGCGGTTGCTGATGTACACGTCCCCCGTGACCACATAGCCGTCAGGGGAGGCGGGGGCCAGGGTCCTGGCCTGGACGCCGTTGTCCGCGAAAATCAGGGGCGTCGGGGCCTCCACGGACTCCTCGGGAACCGGGGCGGTGGGCTCCGGCGGAAGGACGTTCTCGATCTCGGTATCCGGGGCAGGCGGGCCGCTGTCGTCCTCCTCCTCGGTGCGCCACAGGGCCATGACCGCCTCCTGGCCGGAGAGGAGGGTGGGGCTCTGCCCGATGGCCAGCGCCATGTGGAGGGGGAGGGGGCCGCTGCTCCACAGGCCCTCCAGCTGTCCCCGCAGCAGGCCCAGGGCGACGGCGTTCTTCTCCCCCAGGGCCCGCCAGGCGGAGGAGAGGTCGGTACTGGCCGCCGTGGCGGCCACCACGTAGAGCACGGCGCACCCCGCCAGCAGGGCCGCGGCCCGCTGTCCCCAGCGCGGGTGAGGTCTTCTTCTGATGGTCATGGATCAGTTCCCCCTTCGTGTACATTCATAAAAGTTTCGCCAGCCTTTTCAAAGGCTGCGGAGTCCAGAGGCAGCGCCTCTGGCCGCGCTCGCAAGCGCGGAACACCCCCCCAAAAGCCGCGCCCAACAAAATCTAACAAAGAGTACCATCCCAAACATGCGCGGCTTCAGCGCGCCTTCGCCGCCAACGCGGCGAACAGCGCCGGGAGTTCCCGTCAAAAGGCGCTTCGCCTCAAGTGCTTGTCCCAATATATGTGGGGGAAACGCAGAATATAACTTCTCCTATCCCTCCGGCCAAGCCCGCCGCAAAGCCTCTATCAGCGCCGGGATCTCCCCGTCTTGCAGGGAGGCGTATCCCAGGATGACACTGTTGGCCTCACATCGCTCCCCGCGCTCCATATAGTACGCACTCAGCCCCTTGATCCGCACGCCCTCCGCCAGGGCGGAGGCGATCATCCGCTCCTCCCCCGGTCCGTCCGGCAGCGTCACCAGCAGGTGAAGCCCCGTGTGCCGCCCGGAGAGCCGGACCTGCGGAAACGCCGCCTCCAGCGACGCGGCCAGCGCCTCCATGCGCCCCTTGTAGGCGCTGCGCATCCGCGCCAGGTGGCGGGTAAAGTACCCCCCCTCCAGAAACAGGCGCAGCGTCTGCTGCTCGAAGCGGCTGACCGTGTTGGAGTAGCTCCCGAAGGCCCGCCGATAGGCCGCCAGCAGCTCCCAGGGCAGCACCATGCACGCAATCCGGATGCTGGGGGCCAGGCTTTTGGAGAAGGTGCACAGATAGACCACCCGTCCGTCCGGCCCCGCCATCCCCTGGAGACTGGGCAGGGGCCGCACGTCGAAGCGGAACTCCGCGTCGTAGTCGTCCTCCAGAATATAGCGCCCCTCCCCCGCCGCCGCCCAACGCAGCAGCTCCGCCCTGCGCCCTGCGGGCATGGTCACACCGGTGGGGAAGTGGTGGCTGGGGGTCACGTAGCAGAGGTCCGCGCCGCTCTTCTCCAGTCCGGCGGGGTCCAGTCCGCCCCCGTCGATGTCCACGCACCGGCAGGGAATCCCGTTGTTCTCCAGAATCGTCCTGGGCCGGTCATAGCCCGGATTCTCCACCGCCGCCGTCCGGCCCCGCAGCAGCTGGGCCAGCAGACCCAGCAGATACTCCACCCCGGCCCCCACCACGATTTGCTCCGGGTCGCACACCACGCCCCGGTAGGCCCGCAGGTACGCCGCCAGCTCCCCCCGCAGCTCCCGGTCGCCCTGGCGGTGCCCGTGGCGCAGCAGCGCCTCCCCGTTGTACAGCAGCTCCTTTTGGATGCGCCCCCAGGTCCGGAAGGGGAACAGGGCCGTATCCACTGCCCCCGTGGACAGATCGAAGCGGACCGGGACCTCCGGCTCCTCCGGCGGACGCATCTCCCCGGCGCCCTCCGCTGTCCGGGGCAGGACGCCGGTGTACTCCAGCACATAGAACCCGCTCCGCTCCCGGGCCTCCAGATACCCCTCCGCCACCAGCATCTGATAGGCGGTGTCCACCGTGTTCACCGCCACCGCCAGCTGGGAGGCCAGGGAGCGCTTCCCGGGCAGCTTATCCTCCGTGCGGAGTGCCCCGCTTCTGATCTGCTCCACGAGGCTGTCGTAGAGCTGCTGATACAGGGGCTTCTCCCCGGCCGGGTCCAGACAAATCGTGAGTTCCAGCATACGCGCCTCCAACTGATACCATAAAAAATTTGCATTCTGACAGTTTCAATAGAGTCAGACAGCGGTATAATAGCATCAACAAAGCGCTTCGTCAAGGGGGAGCGTACAAGGAGGAAACTTCCATGAAAGAAAACAAATACTTTTCTATCCACAGGATCGCCCTGACCGGCATTCTGGCCGCCGCCATCTTTGTGCTGACCAAGTTTGTCAGCATCCCCATCCCCAGCCCGCTGGGCAAGACGGCCCTGTCGGTGGGCAACGCCATGTGCATCCTGTCCGCCCTCCTGTTCGGGCCGCTGACGGGGGGACTGGCCGCAGGCGTGGGCAACGCGCTGGTGGATCTGCTGGACCCCGCCTGGGCGTCGGAGTTCTGGATCACCTTCATCAATAAGTTCCTCATGACATTTGTGGCGGGCCTGGTGATGCACAAGGTCAAGCTGGGCAGCGAGAACGTCCGCATCTGGTTTGCCGGTTTCATGGGCGCTCTGACCTACAGCCTGCTGTATGTGACGAAGAACATCATCCTGGGCGTGGTCAAGCATGGCTTTACCTGGGAGGTGGCCATTGTGGAGACGCTGACGCTCAAGCTGCCGGTGACGCTGGCAAACGGCGTGATCGCCGTGATCTGCGCCGGGGCGCTGTACCTGATTCTGAAACAGCCTCTGCGGAAGGCCCACGTGCTGCCCGCGTGAACCTCTTCTTGAATAGACGCGAAAAAGAACAGGCTGCCCCAAAGGGTAAGACTTCATAAAAAGGTTAAGGACAGGGTGAACCGCAAATAGTTCGCCTTGTCCTTTTTATACCGCGCAACTCACTAATGATACTTTCGAGGAAGTGTCCGTAGAAGAAAGATACATAATTGTTTATCTGTTACTCTGAATGAAGTCCAGTATCTCTTTTTCCTTACCGTGTGTCAATATATATTCAACAACATTGCTCTTTTGGAACACCTTTTTGCAGAACACTTTATCCAGCTGTTCAAATACATCTATTGCGATTCGTTTTGTCAAGGCGTTCATTTCCTTTAATAGCAAGGCATCTTGTTTTTTCCTGTCCGCATCTTCCGGTGGATAACCAATACCAAATTCGCCCTCAAACAGCTTATCTAAGGTACACTGCAAATTTATTTCTCCAGCCCAGCCAAAATTCAATCCCAAAGGAATAGACACAGCATTTCCGTTATTGATTCTTCCAAACAAAAAAGCATCTTGTGGATTTTCCACATATCCGCAGATCACATCGGGAAGGCTGTTGCAAGCAAGCATCATCCCTTGCCCCGAAGAGCATCCTGTCACAATAAAGTCGACGGACCTGCTTGATAAAAGCATACTAATCATCACTGCAATCTCTATGTACGAAAAATAGCAGGATTCATCCTGACAGCAGCCAAAGTTAATCACTTCATACCCATGCTTTTCTGCCGTATTCAACGTACAATGGTATAACAATTCATTTTTCTCCGTTTGGGAGGTTGCTTGAATCACCCCGATTTTCATATGTATCCCCTTTCAACTTCCGGTTTTTTTGACCAGTCCATTATAAAACAATCCCCGTCAAAAAGCAACGGCTTCTCAGCGGATGTTCGCCTCCCTATGGCAGGCCGCCCCAAAGGGCGGCCTGCTCTTTTCCGCCGCAAAAGTGTAGTGGCATTTTCACAAAAACTGTGCTATAGTAGGAAAAACAGGCTCTGGGAGGAGGATTTGTTATGCTGCGCGTGTTTCTGGTAGAGGACGAGAGCATCATCCGGGAGACCCTGCGGGACACGGTGCCCTGGGCGCAATACGGCTACACCTTCGCCGGGGAGGCCGGGGACGGGGAGATGGCCCTGCCCCTGATCCGCCAGACGAAGCCCGACGTGCTCATCACCGACATCCGGATGCCCTTCATGGACGGTCTGGCCCTCAGCGAGCTGGTCAGCCGGGAGTTTCCGGAGATGAAAATCGTCATCATCTCCGGTTACGACGACTTCGAGTACGCCCGGCAGGCAATCCACATCGGCGTGGACCGGTATCTCCTGAAGCCCATCACGAAAAAAGCCCTGCTGGACGTGCTCGCGGAGCTCAGGGAGAAAATCGAGAGCGAGCGGGCCAACCGCAGCTATCTGGTCCAGTTCCACCGGGAGGCGGAGGAGTACGAGCAGTACACCCGCCGGGTGTTCTTCGAGCGCATTGTGGCGGGGCAGCTGTCCGTCCAGGAGATCTACGAGTCCGCGGCCAAGCTGGACATCGACCTCCGGGCCCAGTGCTACACCATCGCCTTCTTCTCCGTCCTGCCCGCGCCCTCCGGCTCGGCCTACTCCGAGCCCGGGGCCCGCCTGCGGGACGCCCTGCTGGAGCACTTCCTGAAATATCCGGAGTACATCCTTCTGCGCTGGAACCTGACCACCTACGCCGTGCTCCTCAAGGGGGACGCCGCCCGGATGGAGGCGCTCTCCCGCCGCTGCGTGGAAACCGTGCGCACCCAGTACGCCTCCTATGCCCCGGGGCAGAGCTGGTATGTGGCCGTGGGACGGCCCACCCAGCGGCTGAGCACCCTGCCGGCCTGCTTCGAGGAGGTCTCCCGCCTCTGGGCCTACCGGTACATCCTGCCCCGCCAGCATGTGCTGACGTCGGATACCGTCAGCTTCCTCACCGGCACCGGCAGCGACTGCCAGCTGGACCATCTGGACGCAGGCAAGGTGGACCCGGCCATTCTCACCGGCGTGATGCAGAGCGCCAGCGCCCAGGAGGTCCCCAGCTTTGCCGACGAGTACATCCGCAGCGTGGAGGAGGCCCTGGGCTCCAAGCCCTTCTGTCAGTACCTCATGCTCTCCGCCCGCTTCACGGCGGCCCGCTTCGCCGCCTCCCTGGGCGTAAGCCAGCAGGAGGCCCTCGCGCCCCTGACCTGCCTGGAGCTGGTGGGGCGCAGCGTGACGGCGGCGGACCTGAAGGGGTATCTCTCGGCCATCCTGCTGCGGGTCATCGAGCTGCGGGATCAGGCGTCCAGCAGTCAGTACCGGCGTCTGCTCAAGCAGGCGGTGGCCTATATCGGAGGGCACTTCACCGAGGAATCCCTCTCCCTCAACCAGGTGGCCCAGGAGGTCAATATCTCCGCCAACTACCTCTCTGCGGTGTTCAGCCAGGAGATGGGCGCCACCTTCACCGAGTACGTTACCGGCAAGCGGATGGAGCTGGCCAAGGAGCTGCTGCGCACCACCGATAAGCGCTCCGGCGAGGTGGCGGCGGCGGTGGGCTACCGGGATCCCCACTATTTCAGCTTTCTCTTCAAGAAGACCCAGGGCTGCACGCCCCGGGACTACCGGGGAGGGGGGAAGCGCCCGTGAGAGGCCCGGATTCCATCCAAAGCCGGATGCGCCGCATGGTGGCCGTCTGCGGCGGCTTCATGGCGGCCCTCCTGGCGGTGTCCGTAGGGCTGGTGGTGATGCACAACAGCCAGTATAAGAACCTCCTGTACAACGTGACCACCGCCTCGGAGTTCAACCAGGACTTCAAGGAGAACATCGACCTGAAGATGTACTACTACGTCATCGAGAGCCGGTACTCCGAGGGCCTGCCCATTCAGGAGGTCCAGGCGGCCCAGGCCCTGGCGATCAACCTCCTGGATACCACCAGCCAGAAGGACAGCCTCCGGGCCGTCACCAGCGTGCTGGACCTGTGCGAGAACCTGGAGGAAAAGATCTACCAGATCCAGCAGACCCAGAGCTACGACGAGCGGCAGATCCAGTTGGAAAACAACGTCTACGTCCTCACAGCCCTGATTCAGGAATATATGTACAACTATCTCTACTGTGAGTCCGTGCAGCTGAACCTCCTACAGCAGCAGATCTCCCGACGCCTCACGGCGGAGATTTTTCTGGTGCTGGCCCTGTCCGCCGTCCTGATCCTGCTGCTGCTCCAGTACAGCATCCGTCTGAGCCGTTCCGTCACCCAGCCGGTGGTGGACCTGAGCCGCCGGGCGGAGGACGTCATCGGCGGAGACCTGACCGTCCGGGAGCCGGTCCACTCGGAGACCTACGAGATCCGCACCCTCAGCGAGGGCATGGAGCAGATGATCGCCCGGCTCAACGCGCAGATCCAGGAGAGCACCCGGAAGCAGGCCAGTCTCCGCAAGGCGGAGCTGGCGCTGCTCCAGGCCCAGATCAACCCCCACTTCCTCTACAACACCATGGACACCATTATCTGGCTCATCGAGGCGGACCGGCCCCAGGCGGCGGTGGAGATGGTCTCCAACCTGTCCGACTTCTTCCGCCACTCCCTGAGCCGGGGGGAGGACGTGATCCCCCTGAAGGAGGAGGAACAGCACGTGCGCAGTTACCTCCAGATCCAGCAGGCCCGCTACAAGGACATCCTGGAATACACGATTCAGATCGACCCCGGCCTCCGCGAAGCGCGTCTCCCCAAGCTGACCCTCCAGCCCCTGGTGGAGAACGCCCTGTACCACGGCATCAAGCGCAAGCGGGGGAAGGGCTGCATCTGCATCACCGGCCGGGAGGAGGCGGGCGACGTGCTGCTCCAGATCACCGACGACGGCGCAGGCATGACGGAGGCGCGGCTGGAGGAGCTCAGTCGGGCCATCGAGAGGGGGGAGCGGCCGGGCTTCGGCCTGGCCACCGTCCATGAGCGGCTGCGGCTGCTCTTTGGCAGTCCCTATGGTCTGACGCTATCCAGTCGGGAGGGGGTGGGGACCACCGTGACCGTGCGCTTCCCGCGCCGGGAGAGAAAGGAGGCGGAGGCATGAGACGCCGTGTTCTGTTCGCGCTGCTGACGCTGGGGCTCCTTCTGAGCGCCGCCTGTACCGCGGACCCCGCCGGAGAACCGGCCAGTGAGGACCTCATCGTGATCGGCATGTGCCAGGTGGGCGCGGAGTCCGACTGGCGGGTGGCCAACTCCGAGTCCATGAAGGCGGTCTTCACGGAGGCCAACGGCTATCGCCTCCTCTTCGACGACGCCCGGCAGAAGCAGGAGAACCAGATCACCGCCATCCGCAAGTTCATCCAGCAGCAGGTGGACTATATCGTCCTGATGCCCATCCGGGAGGGCGGCTGGGACTCCGTGCTCCAGGAGGCCAGGGAGGCGGGCATTCCCGTCATTCTGGTGGACCGCCGGGTGGACGTGGAGGACGAGGCGCTCTACACCGCCCACGTGGGCTCCGACTTCCTGGAGGAGGGGCGGCGGGCCGTCGCCTGGATGGAGGGGACCTTCCAGGGGGCGGAGGACCCCGTGCGCATCATCCATATCCAGGGCACTCCGGGTTCCACCGCCCAGCTGGGCCGGACGGCGGCCCTGGAGGAGGCCGTGGCGGCCCACGAGAACTGGGAGCTGCTGGTCCGCCTGGACGGGGACTTCACCCAGGCGAAGACCTACGAGGTCATGACGGACTATCTCTCCTCTCTCCCGGGGCCGGGGGACATCGACGTGGTCTACTGCGAGAACGACAACATCGCCTTCGGCGCCCTCCAGGCCCTGGAGGAGCAGGGCTACCCCTGCGGCCGGGACGGGGTGAACATCATCACCTTCGACGCCACCCGGGGGGCGCTGGCGGAGTGTCTGAACGGCAGGATCTCCCTGGCGGTGGAGTGCAACCCCCTGCTGGGCCCCCTGGCGGAGGAGGTCATCCGGACCCTGGAGGCGGGGGGAAGTCCGGAGAAGCACCGCTACGTGGAGGAACAGATCTTTACCGCGGAGGACCTGACGGAGGCGCTGCTGGAGAGTCGGGAATATTGAAATCGGGACTGTCAAAAAAGCCCTCCGCAGGAGTTTTCGCCGAAGGCGAAAATAAATTTGAATCGCTTTTTCGGCGGCGTGTACGTCCGTGAAGCGCCGCATGGTGGCGCTTTTAGCGCTAAGCCACGCAAAGCGTGGCCCACGGAAAAAGCACTCTGCGGGCCGAACTCGGCCCGGACCCCATTCCCAAAAAAGACGCGAAGCATCTTTTTGACACCCAGAAAGGCCGGGACGAACTGTCCCGGCCTTTATTTATCCACTGTTTCTGACCACCAGCTCCCACTCCAGAAACCTGGAGTGGACCGCCTCGCCCCGGAGGAGGCCGACCATCTGCTCCGCGGCCACCCGGCCCATGCGGCTGCGGTGGCTGAGGGAGGTGATGGACACGGGGCCAAGCTGGCAGAGGTAGCTGCTGTCGAAGCTCACCACCGCCACGTCCTCCGGCACCCGGCGTCCCGCCTCCAACAAGGTCTGGATCAGGCGGTACGCAATCTCATCGTTGTAGCAGATCACCGCCGTGGCGTCCCCCATGCGGGTCTGCAAAAAGTCCGCCAAAAAGCGGCCGTCCTGCTCCTCCAGAAGGCGGCGGCGGTCCTCCGTGTCGTACCAGGAGAAGCAGCGGTCCCGGAGGGGCAGTCCCGCATCCCGCAGGGCGGAGACGGCCCCGTGGTAGCGCTGGGGCCCCTGGATGTCGTCGCTCTTGAAAATACCGGCAATCTCCCGGTGGCCCCTGTCCGCCAAATACCGGCCCAGCCGGTAGCCGCCGCCGTAGTTATCGTCTGCCACGCAGGGGATCTGTTCCAGCCCCGCCCCGGCGCCATAGAGGAAGACGACCGGCGTGCCCACCTGCCGCAGACGCTGGTAGAGGTCGGCGTTGGGGGAGGGCAGCGCGGTCTTGGCCCCCTCCGCCAGGAGGCCGCTCACCGGCTCCTCCAGCAGTCGGAGGAGGATCTCCCGCTCCGCACTGATGCAGTTTTTCGTGGCGTAGACAGCCGTGGAATACCCCTGCTGGGAGAAGACGTCGGAGGCGTCGTGCAGGATGGCGGGGAAGACGTAGTCGTCCAGAAAGGAGGTCACCACCGCGATCTGCCGCGGGGCCGTCCCCGGAAGAAGACCGGTGGCGTAGGACCCGCTGCCCTGCCGCCGACGGATGAGCCCCTCCTCCTCCAACAGGCGCAGGGTGTGGCGGACCGTCTGACGGCTCAGCTGATACTTCCGGGAGAGCTCCTGCTCTGTGGGCAGCTTGTACCCAGCCTGTCCGCTGTTCCGGCGCAGCTCCTCCCGAAGTCGATCCGCCAGAAGCTGATACTTTGTCGCCATGCCGTACCTCCCGCTGTTGTTTTGGGTAGACCCTATTATAGCAAATCGTCACGGCAATCTGACCAAAATAAAGGTTGATGTTTTTGGGAATTTCAGAGGATTGTTCAAAAGAAAATGCAAATTCCGCCGATATTTTCCTGGCCCCTCCAGTCCGTCAGGTGAAATTTTTGCCCTTCTGCCGAAAAGAATCAACGAATTTTCGCTGTTTCGGCAATCTGCCGGGGGCGAAAAACCGCGATGCTTTCCGGGAAATCCCAAAAAAACAAACCAAAGGGGCCCTCGGACCGTAAAATTTTCAACTTTGGTATGGATCTCTCCGGCCGCGCGGGAAAATTTGTTCTCTTTCTCTGCAAAATGCCGGAAATTTGTCCTATTCACCCATACAAAAATAGCAAATTCATCCAAAATATCTTGACTTTGCGGCAAAAATCGTATTTAATGCACCCGTGGAGGAGATCGTCCTCCGGCTGTGAATCCGATATTTGAAAGTGAGGAAGCAATCATGAAAAAAGTCTTTTGTCTCTTGCTGACCCTGTGCATGATCCTGTCCCTGGCCGCCTGCGGCGGCAACGGCGGCTCCGGCGGCGGCAAGAAGTCCGACGGGCCCATCACGGTGGGCATCATCAACAACGACCCCAACGAGTCCGGTTACCGCACCGCCAACGACAAGGCCATGCGCGACACCTTCACCGAGGCCAACGGCTATAAGGCCACCTTCTACAACAACAACGACGCCGCGCAGCAGATCGCCACGGCCCAGCAGATGATCCAGGACGAGGTGGACTACCTCCTCCTCTCCCCCGCCTCCACCACTGGCTGGGACACCGTGCTCCAGGACGCCAAGACCGCAGGCACCCAGGTCATCCTCTTCGACCGTATGCTGGAGGCCGATGAGAGCATGTACGCCGCCGCCGTGGTCTCCGACATGCCCGCCGAGGGCAAGACCGCCGTGGACTGGCTGGCCTCCCAGGGTCTGAGCGAGTACAACATCATCCATATCCAGGGCCACATGGGCTCCGACGCCCAGCTGGGCCGCACCGGCGCTCTGAACGAGAAGGTCGAGGCTGAGTCCACCTGGAACTACGTGGCCCAGCAGACCGCCGACTGGGACGAGGCCACCGCCCGCACCATCGTCCAGTCCGTCATCGACTCCGGCAAGCCCTTCAACGTCATCTATGCTGAGAACAACGGCATGGCCCGGGGCGCCGTGGCCGCGCTGGACGGCGCCGGCATCACCCACGGCAAGGGCGGCGACGTCATCGTCATGGGCTTCGACAGCGACAAGTGGGCCTTCGAGGCCGTGCTGGAGGGCAGCTGGAACTACATGGGCCTGTGCAACCCCCTCCAGGCTCCCACGGTTGACGGCATCATCAAGGATCTCCAGGCCGGAAAGGCGCCCGCCCAGAAGATCATCTACACCCCCGAGCAGGGTTTCGACTGCGACACCCTGACCCAGGCCGACGTGGATACCTACGGGACCTGATCGGACAATCTGAGGCAACCATCATAGCAGTCATCACGTGACCCGACACGCGGCGCGGCATGTCAGCCGCGCCGCGTGTTTAAGAGCTTATCCCGAAATTAGGCGCGTATAATTTTGGGATATGCTCTAAATCTTGAAGACAAGGAGGCGTATCCCTATGCAGCAAGGCGCGGTCTTGGAAATGCGCGGTATCTGCAAGTATTTTCCGGGTGTACGCGCCCTTCAGGATGTGGATTTCACCCTGCGGGAGGGGGAGATCCACGCCCTGATGGGTGAGAACGGTGCGGGCAAGTCCACCCTCATCAAAGTGCTCACCGGCGTATACCCCAAGGACGGCGGCGAGGTCCATATCAAGGGCATAGAGGGCGCAGCGGTGATCCGCTCCCCCCAGGACGCCCAGAACGCGGGCATCAGCACCGTCTATCAGGAGATCACCCTGTGCCCCAACCTGACGGTGGCGGAGAACATGTACATCGGCCGCACCAAGGGGGCCGGGGCCAACTGGAGGGCCATGAACAGCGGCGCGGGAAAGATCCTGGCGTCCCTGGGCATCCCCGCCAGCCCCAGGCAGCAGCTGGGCTCCTGCTCCATCGCCGTACAGCAGATGGTGGCCATCGCCCGGGCGGTGGACATGGAGTGCAAGGTGCTCATCCTCGACGAGCCCACCTCCTCCCTGGACGAGCAGGAGGTACAGAAGCTCTTCGGCCTCATGCGGGACCTCCGGGCCAAGGGCGTGGGCATCATCTTCGTCACCCACTTCTTAGAGCAGGTCTACGAGGTCTGCGACCGCATCACCGTCCTCCGGGACGGCCAGCTGGTGGGGGAGTACGTCATCGAGGACCTGCCCCGGGTCCAGCTGGTCAGCAAGATGCTGGGCAAGGAGCTGGACGACATGGCCGACATCAAGAGCGAGGTGGGCGCCACGGCGGTCAGCCAGAGGGGGACGCCCGTGCTGGAGGCCCGGGACCTGTGCAGCAGCGCGGGCATCAAGCCCTTCGACTTCTCCATCCACACCGGGGAGGTCAACGGCTTCACCGGACTGCTGGGCTCCGGGCGCAGCGAGTGCGTCCGGGCCATCTTCGGCGCGGACCGCGTCACCGGCGGCAGCGTCAGGGTGGACGGCAAGGAGGTCAAAATCAAAAAGCCCCTGGACGCCATGAAGCAGGGCGTGGGCTACCTCCCCGAGGACCGGAAGGGCGACGGCATCGTGGGCGACCTGTCCGTGCGGGAGAACATCATCCTGGCCCTCCAGGTGATGAAGGGCTTCTTCCGTCCCTTCTCCAGGGCCCAGGCGGAGGACTTTGCCGACGAGTACATCAAGCTGCTGGAGATCAAGACCGCCTCGGCGGACACCCCGATCAAATCCCTCTCCGGCGGCAACCAGCAGAAGTGCATCCTGGCCCGGTGGCTGCTCACCGATCCCAAGTATCTGATCCTGGACGAGCCCACCCGGGGCATTGACATCGGCACCAAGATCGAGATCCAGAAGCTGGTCCTCAAGCTGGCCGCCCAGGGCAAGAGCGTCACCTTTATTTCCTCGGAGATCGACGAGATGCTGCGCACCTGCTCCCGGCTCATCGTCATGCGGGACCGGAAGGCCGTGGGCGAGCTGAAGGGCGAGGATCTGACCCAGACCAAGATTATGGCCACCATTGCAGGAGGTGATACGCAATGACAGCACCCGTGAAAGAGCCCAAAACCAAAGCGGCCCGCCCCGGTGAGAGTATCCTCCGGCGGCTCACCCGGCACCAGCTGTTCATTCCCCTGGCGGCGCTGGCGCTGCTCGTACTGTTCAACCTGGTTGCCGACCCGTCCTTTTTTGTGATAACCATGAAGGAGAACAGTCTGGGCAACCCGGTCCTCAGCGGCAACCTGATCTCCGTGCTGGACAACGCCTCCGAGCTGGTGATCCTGGCCATCGGCATGACCCTGGTCACCGCCTCCTCCGGCGGGCAGGACATCTCCGTGGGCGCGGCGATGGCCATCGCAGGCAGCGTCATCCTCCGGCTGGTCTGCGGCGGGCAGGTCTCCGCGGACGTCATGCAGACGCCCTTGGTTCTGGCCGTGCTCGTCGGCATTCTGGTGAGCATGATTTTCGGCGCGTTCAACGGCGCCCTGGTGGCCTACTTCAAGATCCAGCCCATGGTGGCCACCCTGATTTTGTTCACCGCCGGGCGCTCCATTGCGGCCTGGATCAACAACAACCAGCTGCCCATCATCAACGACCTGGGCTTCAAGTACGCGGGGACCTTCCTCCCCGGCATCCCCATCCCCACGCCCATTTTTATCACCGCCGCCGTAATACTGCTCTTCTGGCTGGCGCTGAAGTTTACCAACCTGGGCCTCTACACCCAGTCCGTGGGCATCAACGCCAACTCCTCCCGGCTCAACGGTCTGGACCCCCAGCTCATCAAGCTGATGACCTACGTGATCCTGGGGGTGTGCGTCGCTCTCGCCGGTTTCATCCGGGTCAGCCGCAGCGGGTCCATCAACTACTCCCGTATCGCGGAGAACATCGAGATGGACGCCATCCTGGCGGTGGCCCTGGGGGGCAACGCCCTGGGCGGCGGGAAGTTCAACATCTACGGCTCCATCCTGGGGGCCTACGTCATTCAGTTCCTCACCACCACGCTCTACAAGTACGAGGTGCCCTCTACGGCCCTGCCCGCCTATAAGGCGGTGGTGGTGATCCTGCTGGTGGTCCTCAGCGCCCCGGTGGTGCAGGAGAAGCTCTCCGGCATCCGGAAGGCCCCCGGCAAGACGGTAAAGGGGGTGTCGTAACATGCCGAAGGGAATTGCAGTTGACAAGCAGGGCCGCATCAAGGAACGGGTGGCTATGAGCGACACAAACCTGCTGCTGACCATCACCGTGGCCGTCTTCTTCCTCCTCTACCTGTCCGCCATCCTGTTTCTGGGCGGCGGCTTCACCAAGCCCCAGAATTTTCTGAACATTCTCAACAACAACGCCTCCCTCATCGTCCTCTCCTGCGGCATGAGCCTGGTGATGATCACCGGGGGCATCGACATCAGCGTGGGCGCGGTCACGTGCCTGGTGTGCATGGTCAGCGCCGTGAACCTGGAGCAGCACGGGGGGAACATGCTCACCGTGATCCTCATCGGTCTGGGCATCGGACTGGCCTTCGGGGTCGTCCAGGGCTTTCTTGTGGCCCACCTGGGGATCCAGCCCTTTATCATCTCCCTGGCGGGTATGTTCTTCGCCAAGGGCATGACCACCATCGTCAGCAAAGAGCCCGTGCGGGTGACCAACGAGGGCTTCCTGGCGGTGAAGGAGGCCCGCATTACCGTCCCCGGCCTGGGCTCTGCCAACAAGCTGGGGGAGTATATCCCGGCCTATGTGGAGGTGGGCGTGGTCATCGCTCTGCTGGTGGTCCTCCTCCTCTTCTGCCTGCTGCGCTGGACGAAGCTGGGCCGCGCCTTCTACGCCGTGGGCGGCAGCAGTCAGAGCGCCAACATGCTGGGCATCAACGTGCGCCGCACCAAGTTTCTGGCCCACGTGCTGTGCTCCGTGCTGGCGGGGGTGGGCGGCATCCTCTACTTCCTCCACGTGGGCAGCGGCGACGTCGCCAACGGCGCGGGGGACGAGATGAACGCCATCGCCTCCTCCATCATCGGCGGCA
>CAJUPS010000029.1 GCA_910588045.1 uncultured Oscillospiraceae bacterium
TTTATTTAGCCGTTTCCCCGCTCCTCTTGAGTAAGTTATTTTGCGGCATTACACCCTGTCCAGTGCAATTACTGGTATCAACAATATCATCAACGCCCTGAAATCATACGGACTGTTCAGTTAGGAGGAGATCATTTTGAACACCACTATGCGCACCATCGTCTTGGGCATCCCAGCATTGTCCAAGCTGTCTGCCGGAGACTTGAGCCTTCGGCGGGCGTATCAACTCAAGCGTAGCATTGATGCCATCCAGAAGGAAGCGGATTTCTTTTCCCAGCAGCGGAGGAAGATCCTGGAGAAGTATGGCACACCAGATGAGCGCGGTGACATTGCCTTCGGGGAGGGGCAGGAGGAGAAGGCAATCGCCGAACTGGACGAACTGCTGGAGATGGAGGTCACGCTGGACATCCCCGTGATGGTTATCCCCATAACGGAGGAACTGCGCCTCTCCGTTAACGACATTGAACTGCTAGCTCCCTTTGTGGAGTTCAAAGAGGAGGTTTAAAAATGAAGGAGTTCTGGAACATGGTACAACTGGTATTTGCGGCGATTGGCGGCTGGCTGGGATACTTCCTGGGTGGCTGCGATGGCCTGCTCATCGCGCTGGTAGTGTTCGCCGTGGTAGACTACATCACAGGTGTCATGTGCGCCATTTCTGACCAGAAGCTGTCCAGCGAGGTTGGCTTCCGAGGCATCTGCCGGAAGGTGCTGATCTTTGTTCTGGTTGGTGCGGGGCATATTCTGGACACGCAGGTCATTGGTGATGGGAGCATCCTGCGCACGGCGGTCATCTTCTTCTACCTCTCCAACGAGGGTGTGTCCCTGCTGGAGAATGCTGCCCATCTGGGTCTGCCTATTCCGAAGAAACTGCGAGATGTTCTTGCGCAGCTCCACGACCGGGCGGAGGGCGGTGAGGGCGAGTGAGACTGGTTCAGTCGATCCTCACGTTGAATCCCTGCTACACAGCCGCGCGGAAAATCACGATCAAGGGCCTGATGCTTCATTCAGTCGGCTGTCCCCAGCCAAGTGCGGAGGCGTTCGTCAGCAACTGGAACCGGCCCGATTTCAAAAGTGCCTGTGTTCATGCTTTCATCGATGGGAATGATGGGACGGTCTATCAGACGCTCCCCTGGGATCACCGTGGCTGGCACTGCGGCGGCGGTGGCAACAATACTCACATCGGGGTGGAGATGTGCGAACCACCCTGTATCCGCTACACCGGAGGCTCTACATTCACCTGCTCCGACCCCACCGCCGCCCGTACCGTGGCCCGCACCACCTACCAGGCGGCAGTTGAGTTGTTCGCTATGCTGTGCCAGCAGTATGGCCTTGACCCACAGGCGGACGGGGTGATGCTGTCCCATCGCGAGGGTCACGCCAGGGGTATTGCCTCCAACCACGGCGACCCGGAACATCTTTGGACACAGCTTGGATTGCCATATACCATGGACGGCTTCCGGGCAGATGTGAAAGCGGCGATGTCTCCACAGATGAAGCTGGACAACACCCCGGCTGACTGGTCGCGGGAGGCAGTGGCCTGGGCAACGGAAAACAGTCTCCTGCTGGGTGATGCGGATGGCGACCTCATGCTCCGCTCCCCGCTGACCCGCGAGCAGTTCTGCGTCATTCTCAAGCGGTATCACGATCTTGCAACAAAATAACTGCGATTGCCAATAACCAGGGGGATAATTGTATCCTCCTGGTTATTGTGTGAGTCAAATCAAGGGGGGATCTTTATTCTGACAATAAGACCGATCACACTCCGAGCCGCCAACGCCTATGTAGCGCAGTATCACCGGCACAACCAGCCTACGAACGGCCACAAGTGGTCTGTGGCTTGCTATGACGGTGAGCAGTTATGCGGCGTAGCGATAGCCGGTCAACCAGTAGCTCGGAGGCTTGATGATGGTATAACAATAGAAATCAGGCGTGTCTGTACGGATGGGACCCGTAACGCTTGCAGCATTTTGTATGGAGCGTGTGCCAGGATCGCACGCGACATGGGCTATAAGCGGATCATCACATACACGCTTGCTTCAGAACCAGGAACAAGTCTGCGGGCAAGTGGATTTGAAGATCACGGCGAGGCTGGCGGGAAAACCTGGAATATGCCCGGACGCCCACGGGAGATCATGCTGGAAACGGCCCAAGGCCCTGTGCAGAAATACTCACAGGAAAAGAAAAGACGGTGGGAAAAGCATTTTTGATGGAGCAGAATATCCGTAAATATGTCCCTAGGACGGCGAGGCCCGCTGACACTGCTCCCCAGTAGCAGGCCCTTTAGTTCTGGGTGTCGCTTCAACAGGGTCGGCGCATCACAATATACCCAAATAAGGCGGCTCATGTTTGTTCACATTATTCTAATAAAACACTTGCTATTTTCCGGCTTTAGAGCGAACATGTGTATAACAAAAGTTGAGGCCCGCCCGACTCAACGGACATTAACCAGGGCAGAAAGGCAGCAAAATGAAGAAGATGGTAAGCATTTGGGTTCCGGTTAAGAGCAAGGCGCAGGGAGTAGTTGGGTACATGGAGAAGTTCAAGACCGGCAGCGGCGAACTGGTAAGCCTGCCTGGGGTGTCCCGGTGGATCGAAGGCCCCATTCTTGACGAAAGCAAGGCCATTGAGATCGATTGAAACAGGACCAATGGGTTACTGGAAGGCCGGATGATCTCCGGCCTTTTTTGCTTCGCTCCAAAAGCGGTATCATGACCACAGAATAGCGGCGGCTGCCAATAACCAGAGGGATAGCGTTATCCCCCCTGGTTATTATTTTTGCCCTGTTTCGGAAAATCAGCGGCAAAACAGTCCACAGGCAGAGCGGAACAGGAGGTTTTTCCATGACAGATGAACAAAAGCAGAAAATTCATGATCTCCGGCAGCAGGGCTTTGGCTACATGAAAATCGGCCAGATGATGGGGATCTCTGACAACACTGTGCGCTCCTACTGCCGCAGGGTCCAATTGCCCAAAAACACCGTCATCTGTCCCCGGTGTGGCAGGGCGGTGAAGCGGCTCCCTGGGCGCAAACCTCGTAAGTTCTGCTCAGATGCCTGCCGGACCGCCTGGTGGAACAGTCACCTGGATCAGGTGGAGCGGAAGGCCATGTACCAGTTCACCTGCGTCAACTGCGGAAAGGAGTTCTCGGCCTATGGCAACGACCATCGGAAATACTGCAGCCGCGCCTGCTATATCACCCATCGCTTCGGAGGCAGCAGGGATGAGTAACGCCTACCGCACTCGCTTGGAAAGCTACCTGGCATCCATGCTGCAGGCAAAGAAAATGCTCTCCGCAGGGATCCTCTCTTCGGAGGATTACGCTAAAATGGATACCATTATCGCCAAAAAGTACGGCATATCTTCGTGCAGCTTATACCGTGGGATCGACTTGCTATATAGCCGGTTCAACGGTAATATGTCATGCTGTAAGGAGGTGCTGCAATGCCAAAAAGCATAACGATCGTGCCGAAAATGCCGAAATTGGAGCAGAAAAAGAGAGTTGCGGCCTATGCCCGCGTATCCAGCGGCAAGGACGCCATGCTCCATTCGCTGTCGGCCCAGGTCAGCTATTACAGCGATTTGATTCAGAATCATCCCGGCTGGCTCTACTGCGGCGTGTACGCCGATGAGGCGAAAACCGGAACAAAAGATGGCCGGGAAGAATTCCAGCGACTCATTTCCGACTGCCGCGCTGGGAGGGTGGACATGGTGATCACCAAGTCGATCTCACGGTTTGCCCGGAACACCGTCACGCTACTGGAGACGGTACGGGAGCTGAAATCTTTGGGCGTGGATGTCTACTTCGAGGAGCAGAACATCCACACCTTGAGCGGCGATGGTGAGTTGATGATGACCATCCTGGCATCCTACGCCCAAGAGGAGAGCTGCTCTGCCAGCGAGAATCAGAAATGGCGCGTACGGGAGAAATTTGAGGCCGGGATACCCTGGAATGGTACTGTGCTCGGCTACAGGTATGAGAACGGTATCTATGTTGTCAAGCCGGATGAAGCGGAGATCGTGCGGGAGATTTTCGCTGACTACCTCTCCGGCCTGGGCATCGAAGCCATCATGAAGAAGTTGAACGCCGAGGGCCGGAACACCCGCAACGGAAACGCGTGGACCCGTACCTGTGTACGCAGGGTACTGGGCAATTACTCCTACACCGGGAATCTGCTCCTCCAGACCACCTTTCGGGAAAACCACATCACGAAAAAGACGCTGCCCAATCATGGTGAGTTGCCCATGTACCACGCCGAGAATACCCACGAGGCCATCGTCAGCATAGAGGACTATCAGGCGGTACAGGCTGAGATAGCCCGCCGCACTGCCAAGCATAACAAAACCAAATGTGGTCCCGCAAAATATCCATTCACGAAGCTGATCGTCTGCGGCATTTGCGGCAAGAGCTACCGGCGCAAAATGACCGCCACCGGGCCGGTGTGGATTTGCAGTACATTCAGCGTCTACGGCAAAGCGGTCTGCCCGTCCAAGCAGATACCGGAAGGAGCGCTGGAAAAGGCTGCGGCAGAGGCGTTAGGGTTGGATACTTTTGACGCAGATACCCTCCGCAACAAGGTGGCGATTATTCGTGTGGAGGTGGGCAACACGCTGGTGTTTCGCTTCAAGGACGGTTCGGAACGAACCATCCACTGGGCAGACCGCTCCCGCCGCGAGAGCTGGACGCCGGAGATGCGGGAGGCGGCTCGGCAAAAGGCACTGATGCAGAGGAGGGATCCCTAATGGCAAAAGTAACGGTTATTCCGCCCACCATCCATCCGCTGACGCATCTGCCGTCCGCTGCGGCAGGGCGGCGGCGCGTGGCGGGCTACGCCCGCGTCTCCACCGACAGCGACGAGCAGGCCACCAGCTACGAGGCGCAAGTGGATTACTACACCCGCTACATCCAGTCCAAGCCAGAGTGGGAGTTTGTCCGAGTGTACACGGATGACGGACTGAGCGGGTGCAGCACCAAGCGCCGTCAAGGCTTCCAGGAGATGGTGGCGGACGCCCTGGCTGGAAAAATTGATCTCATTGTCACCAAGTCGGTGAGCCGCTTCGCCCGCAACACTGTGGACAGCCTGGTCACCATTCGGCAGTTGAAGGAGCGCGGCGTGGAGTGCTATTTTGAGAAGGAGTCCATCTGGACCTTCGATTCCAAGGGCGAACTGCTCATTACGATTATGTCCTCTCTGGCCCAAGAGGAGAGTCGCTCCATCTCCGAAAATATCACCTGGGGACAGCGCAAGCGATTTGCGGACGGGAAGGTCAGTATGCCGTACAAGCGGTTCCTCGGCTATGAGAAAGGAGAGGATGGTCTGCCCGCCGTGGTCGAAGAGGAGGCGAACGTGGTCCGGTTCATCTACCGGCTTTTCCTGGAGGGGAAGAGTTCGGCTGGCATCTGCAAATGCCTGGAGGAACTGGGCATTCCGGCCCCCGGCGGTGGCTGCAAGTGGAGCAAGACCACGGTGGAGAGCATCCTGACGAATGAAAAATATAAAGGGGATGCATTGTTACAGAAGAAATTCACGGTGGATTTCCTGCAAAAGAAAACGAAAGTCAATGAGGGTGAAGTTCCGCAGTATTACGTGGAAGGGAGCCATCCGGGCATCATCGAGCCGGATGAGTGGGACCACGTTCAGTCCGAATACGCACGGCGCAAGCGGCTCGGCAGGTCCTACAGCGGCAAGAGCGTCCTGTCCGCCAAGCTGGTCTGCGCCGACTGTGGTGGGTTCTACGGCCCTAAGGTCTGGCACTCCACCGATGCATACCGCCGGGTGGTGTGGCATTGCAATGGCAAGTTCAAGGGGGAGCAGCGGTGCGGTACGCCGACACTCGGCACGGACGCCATCCAAGCCATGTTCATCCGGGCTTACAACCAGCTTATGGGGAATCTACCACAAATTATATCCGACTGTGAGACGATGCGCAAGGCCCTGACAGATTTTGCGGCACTGGACGCGGAGATCGTCCACCAGACGGAGGAAGCCCAGGTGGTGGCTGGATTAGTCAAGGCGGCGGTCCAGGAAAACGCCTCCACCGCCCAGTCCCAGGAGGAATACATGAAAAAGTACGACAGTCTCCGCAGGCGCTACGAGGATGCTTCTGCCGAACTGGAACGGTTGAAGGCTGAGCGGGATGCCCGCCAGCGCCAGGACAAGGCCATGGCGCTGTTCATCCGGACGCTGAAGAAGCAGCCGGAGGTCCTGGATAAATGGGACGACACCATCTGGACCGTCATGGTGGAGAAGGGGATCGTACATCGGGACGGGCGGATCACGTTTATTTTCTATAATGGCACGGAGATCACGGTCGGAGCCGAATAGGCCCCGGCTTTTCTCTCAAAATTGAATCGTTAAAAGATACACCCCATGCCAGTAGGCATGTGTTCCAGCTACTATGAGGTCAAGGAGGTGCTGGAGTGCAGCTGTGAGAAGATCGAGGAGCAGGTCTTACATCAAGCCTTTGTGAATGCCTGGAACTACCTCCTGGCGTACAGGAGAAGTACCTCCCGGAATGGGTGCGGACGGTCGAATGCGCTGATGGGAACGCACTCCTATAGGGCTTACTCAAGCCACCGGCTTAGCCGGCGGCTTTGACTTTTCCCTTTCATACAATTACCTTCCTCCCCACACATAAACGATGCGTAGGGGTGTGTTTATTGTACAGGCAGAAAAGAAAGTGCGTCTAAATAAAAGAACCTCCCTTTTCAGGTGGACATGACAGTGCTCCACTACTTGCGATGGCCCTTTGACTTTTGAGGGTGGAATGTGCTATACTAGCATCAGTTGGTTTTCGTGCTGGAACAGTAGCTAGAGGGAGGGAATAATAGTGGGCCGTTCAACTGATAAAGAACGTGACTACGATTATGTGCTTGTCAAAGCATCAAGACGCAACAATGAGGGGAAAGACATCACCAACGATAAATTAGGTTCAGGTGGTCGCCGCGGGGAAGGGAGCAAGCTATCTACGCTCTATTACGATCCTGAACTGTTCGAGGAATCAGATGTTGCCAAAAGGCTCCTCGAATTAGAGGAAGAAGCCGATTGCCGCTCAACAATGCCCCAAGTGGATAGCACACGGCAAATGATTGGTGACTTCCTCTACTACTTTGAATGGGGCTACAACTTCCTGGAAAGACACCCTGAAGTAGGGGTGAGGATTAGAGACGGGGCCGTTTATTTTGGCCGCTGTGTTGCAGGAGTATATAGGGAAGCAAAAACCAAACTGACATTTGAGAAGCCGCATTTCCCATTTGGCAAGGCATCATCTACAAAGTCAAAAGAATGGGTCCCAATTTGGAAACGGGAGATAAGAGCCACTCAAATTATGCAGGAACAGCGTGAAGCCGAGATTCTGCCAGAAGAGAAGGTAACGACAACCATTGAACAGGTACAGGCCGAAGTTCTAAACGCACTCGTCCACTACATCGAACTGAAAAAGAGTCTCCAGCGACTTTCAAACACCAATTGTATCGAACTGCAAAAGCTCGGATTTGATGGATTGATTGCACAGTTGGAATCGGTGGTTCAGGAGTATCCTGCGCTTATGGACGAGAGCATTGAGACACAGATTTTACGGTTAAACTTTGATGAGCTTGAGCGCAAGCGGATCAAGGAGATTCTCCGCATTCTTCCGAGTACCCAGGAGGAGGATAATACCCCCAATCCCACTCTGCCGAAGGTACTCCCCTAGTGGCATCAAGCGAATTGTTGTTAGAAGAGAGGTATTATCAGGTGGGAAGTTTTAGAGATGAGATCAATGGAATTCGAGAGGATATAGATTCGCCAGTATTTGTTCCACAAGAAGCATTGGATAACTACAGAGAAGATTGCCAAAGAGTAGTTGCCACACTCTGCAAAAAAGTAAAGGAGGAAATATTAGAACAGGCAAAACGGAATAGAGTTAACTATGATTTCAAGATAAAGCTGTTTGGGGGAAGAATTCAAATGAACCCCCATTATTCCGCTTACTGTAGCTTCCCTTACCTGTTTGACAAACAGACCACCTTTAAGCTCGGAAAGATTCATTTTGATGATGACGATGGTGGCAAAGATGATTGGGGGATAATCACTAATTCACCAGAGTTGGTCGTTTTCATTGTTGACGAGATCATCGAGCAACTTGCCCGTGAAGAAATATACTTAGTTGATCATCAATACTATGAAAATTTCAGTAAAACACAGCCTTGTCCAGAAATACTAGACAGAGTGAGATTCAGCATCAAATCGTATTTTGAGGATTATCGCCAAGTGAATCCTGACCCGCAGACAGTCTTTTTTCGCGTTGCTTTTTTCCTTTCTGCGGATTAGCAGATATCCGAGGCCCGTTCATAGCTAGAAAACGAGGAGGAGGGTAAAACCTCCAATTCCTCTCCACCGCAGATGTTTTGTTGATTAGTATCTCATGCAGAGTCGGGCGGGGGACTGACCATCAAGATATGGGAATCTACCACAAATTATATCCGACTGTGAGACGATGCACAAGGCCATGACAGACTTTGCGGCACTGGACGCAAAGATCGCCCGCCAGACAGAGGAGGTCCAGGTGGTAGCCGGACTGGTCAAGGAGGCGGTCCAGGAGAATGCCTCTACCGTCCAGTCCCAGGAGGAGTACAGAAAAAAATACGACAGTCTCCGCAGGCGCTACGAGGACACTGCCGCCGAACTGGAACGGTTGAAGTTAGAGCGGGATGCCCGCCAGTGGCAGGATAAGGCCATGGCGCTGTTCATCCGGACGCTGAAGAAGCAGCCGGTGGTTCTGGACAGGTGGGACGATGCCATCTGGACCGTCATGGTGGAGAAGGGAATCGTACATCGGGATGGAAGAATCACATTTGTTTTCTATAACGGGACGGAGATCACGGTCGGGGCTGAGTAGGCCCCGGCTTTTCTCTCAAAATGGAATCGTTAAAAGATGCACACCCCCGCCAAAATCATGCACACCCCGGGGGTATCGTTAAATTGTTTCTGCCGATGAGATGGCGAACGGCTCTGGGACGGTACGTTTCGTACCTCCCAGAGCCGCATTTCGTTAAAAAATATCCGCAAAGCCTTGCAAGCACAAGGCTTTGCAAAAAGAAACTGCACACCCACCTCGATACGCATTGTATCAAAATGGGAGTGCAGTTATGGTGCGCGAGGCGGGACTTGAACCCGCACGCCCGTAATGAGCACTAGAACCTGAATCTAGCGAGTCTGCCAATTCCACCACTCGCGCGCATCTATTCACTTTGCGAACTCTCAGGAGGAGGGGGGTGGTGCGAGTGACGGGACTTGAACCCGTACGTCGATTGACACACGCCCCTCAAACGTGCCTGTCTACCAGTTCCAGCACACTCGCGTTTCTCCTCTCTGGGAAACTCGCAAGGATTATTATAGCGGATCGTTTCCAATTTGTCAACATAAATTTTCTGAATTTGACCAATTTTTTTCGCGACGCCCCGTGACAACCCGTCCCGCCTGTGGTACACTGTAGGGGATCGCCGAAAAAGAGGAGGTGCCGCCATGGAGGAGATCACCCGCGAGCTGGTCCGCGCCCTGCTGCCGCCCCGGGACCCCGGGGGACACAAGGGGACCTTCGGCCGGGTCTATGTCTACGGCGGAAGCGTGGGGTATACCGGCGCGCCGGTGTACGCCGGGGAGGCGGCGGTCCGCACGGGCAGCGGCCTGGTGTACGTGGGGGTCCCCGGGGAGGTCTACCCCATCGTGGCCGCCCGGTGCGACGCCGCCATGGCCCACCCCGTTCCGCCGGATCCCGCCGCCCTTCGGGAGCGGATGGCGGGGTGCGGCGCGGTGCTGCTGGGTCCCGGACTGGGACGGGCGCCGGAGACGGAGCGGGCCGTCCTGGCGCTGCTGCGGGATCTGGAGCAGCCAGTGGTGCTGGATGCGGACGGCATAAATGCGGTTTCCGCGCATATAGATGAATTGGATAACCGGCGGGGCGTCACGGTCCTCACCCCTCACGAGGGAGAGTTTGCCCGGCTGAACGGGAGCTTCCCCGGAGACCGCCGGGAGCAGGTGGCGGAGGCGTTCGCCCGGCGCCATGGATGCGTCCTGGTGCTGAAGGGTCCGGGCACCCTTGTGGCCGGGGCAGACGGGCGGCTCTTCCGGAACACCACCGGCAACTGCGGCATGGCCAAGGGGGGCAGCGGCGACGTGCTGGCCGGTATGATCCTCTCCCTGCTGGGCCAGGGGGCGGGGCCGGTGGAGGCCGCGGTCTGCGCCGTATGGCTCCATGGCCGGGCGGGAGACCTGGCGGCCCGGGAGCTGACCGCCTACGCTATGGCGCCCTCGGACCTGCTGCGGTGGCTGCCCGCTGCGTTCCATTCCCTGGATCAATGAAAAAAAGGAGGAATCCCCCGTGCGAAAAGCGCTGCTTTTTGCACCAATGCTGATGCTCCTGCTTACCGCCTGCGGCGGCGGAGGGGAGAAAGTGGACCCGGCTGTGGAGCTCCAGGCCCAGTACGCGGCTTTGGAGTCTGCCGTCATGGAGGCGGACGTGGTCTGCCACTATCCGGACGAGGTGCGCACGTATACCCTGCTGTGCGCCTACACCCCCGCCGAGAGCACGGTGACCGTGCTCGCCCCCGCCAACCTCTCCGGAATCTCCGCCACGGTGGCCGGAGGAAAGCTCCAGCTGAGTTATGAGGACATTTCCCTGGACGCCGGGGGGTACTCGGCAGCGGCCATCTCCCCGGTGGCGGCGCTGCCCCGGCTCATGGCGGCGGCGGGAAGCGGATACATTACCGAGCAGGGGGAGGAGACGCTGGGGGAGCGCAGCTGTCTGCGCCTGGCCTGCGACCTCCCCGACGACGTGGGGACGGTGTACGCCACCTGGTTTGATCAGGAGACGCTGCTGCCCCTGCGCAGCGAGATCACGGTGGACGGCACGACGGTCTTTGAGGTGACCTGGAACCGCTTCGAGGTGACCGCCCGGCAGGAGGACGACGCCTCCCAGCCGGAAGAGGCGGAGAGCCCGGCCCAGACGCCGGAGGATGCGCCGGAGGACGCCCCGGCGGAGGGCCAGCCGGAGAATCCGGAGGACGCTCCCGCCGAGACCTGGACGGAGGCCGAGGAGGCCGCCGCCTACGCCGAGGCGGAGGAGTAGAAAGGCCGTTAGAGCCTGTTTAACATCTCCCCGCACACGTTGAGATATGAAACAGGCTCTTACAAAAGAAACGAGGGATAGGGATGGAGAGCACATTGCGGCGGACCTGGGCGGAGATCGATCTGGACGCCATGGCCCACAATTACAAGGTCCTCTGCGGCCGCATGGGGGCGCAGACCCAATTTCTAGGGGTCGTGAAGGCGGATGCCTACGGCCACGGGGCGGTACAGATTTCCCGGGTACTGGAGGAGCTGGGCGCGGCATACCTGGCGGTATCCAGCGTGGACGAGGCGCGGGAGCTGCGTTCCGCCGGGGCGGCGCTGCCTGTTTTGCAGCTGGGCTTGACCCCTGCGGAGCAGACAGAGCAGCTCCTGGCGGGGCACATCACCCAGACGGTCTGGAGCGAGCGGGCGGCCCTGGCCTTCTCCCGGGAGGCGGAGCGTCTGGGAGGACGGCTGCGCGTCCACATTAAGCTGGATACGGGCATGTCGCGCCTGGGGTTTCTCTGCACGGAGGAGGAGCTGGCGTCCTCGGCGGAGGCGATCTGCCGGGTCTGCGCCCTGCCGGGACTGGAACCGGAGGGGATTTTCACCCACTTCTCCGTGTCCGACGAGGGCAGCTCGGACAGCCGGGCGTATACTCTTCTCCAGCACCAACGCTTTCAAGCGATGCTGGACGCGCTGGAGGCGCGGGGCGTCCGGTTTGCTCTGCGGCACTGCGCCAACAGCGGCGCCGCGGCGAACTATCCACAGTTCGGGTACGATCTCTTCCGGCCCGGCATTCTGAGCTACGGCATAGGGGACGGCGCGGCGGAGCTGGGCCTGCGTCCCGTGATGGCGCTGAAGACGGTGGTGGGGGAGGTCCGCGACCTGCCCCCCGGCGCGTCCGTCAGCTATGGGCGCACCTACCGCGCCTCGTCGTCCATCCGCGTGGGCGTGCTCCCCATCGGCTACGCCGACGGGCTCCACCGCACGCTCTCCAACCGCTGGCGGGTCTGGACCCCCTGGGGCTTCGCACCCATTTTGGGGCGCATCTGCATGGACATGACCATGGTGGACCTCACCGCCCTGCCCCAGGTCACGCCGGGCAGTGAGGTGGAGGTGTACGGCCCCCACAATTCGGTCAACGACGCCGCCCGCCTGGCCCAGACCATCTCCTACGAGCTCACCTGCGCCGTCAGCAAACGTGTACCCCGCATCTACCGCCGAAACGGCCGGGAGTGCGCACGGGAGCTGCTGCTGCGGGAGTAGTCTTCTTTTCGCTTGTGCGAAAAGAAGCAAAAGCACCCTCAAGGGACGTTCCGCCCCTTGAGAATCCCCGAATGACGGGGTGTTTGTTTTACGCTACGACCTGATGGCGTCCTTTTTCTGCGGAGTGCCATGGGCCGATGCCGCATTCTGCTTCTGCGCACAGTTCTAACGGGGGCCTTGCGCTGCCCTCCAGTGCCACCGCACCGGAGGACAGCGCAAGGCCCCCGTTAGCCGCTCCCCCTTTGCAGGGGGTCTCTCTTTGAAAGGGCGTCAGCCGGAGTTCTACAAGTACCAGACCCCTAGATCAGATGCCCGTAGGACCTGAAATTCGGTGGCTTCGCCTAACAAAAGCTGCAACGCACTCCGCAAATCCCCCGCATAGGGAGCGGCGCTCCGAGCCGCTCCCGCAAGGGATTCTTAAACCGTAGGTTTAAGCGAGCTTTTGGTTACTTTTCCCTCGCGGGAAAAGTAACCGCAGGGCGTCCGGGGCCGCGTAGGCCCCGGGCTCTCGTTTACTGCATGGTCTGCCCCTTCGGGGGCTCGGAATCCGTCTTGGGCCGGACCTTGGGCGTCTCGGGAAAGCCGAAGTCCCTGGCTACCGAGGCGGTGTCCCGCTTGAGCATGGCCTCCATGACCTTGATGTCGCTGGCCACGTCCATCGCGTCGGTGGAGTAGAGCTGGTCCAGCTGGTGCTCAAATCCGGCCACGATCAGGTCCATGGTCTGCTCGATGCGCTCCTTGGCCTCCCGGAGATTTTCGCCCTCTACGCCGGTCTCCTCGAAGTCGGCGTAGGTGTCCAGCAGCTTCTGGGTGGTGGGCAGATAGTAGTCGAAGAAGGTGTGGATAGAACTGCGCTTCTCCGGGTGCTCCTCCACCTCCTTGAAGATCAGACCGCTGACCTGCTCCAGCCGGTCGATCTTCCGGCTCAAGACCGGGTCCGCAATGCGGTCGTTGGCGTGGCGGATGTTCCGCAGGATGCCGGAGTAGCCCTCCTGGGCCTCCTTGGGGGTGGGCGGCGCCTCCCGGACGGGGATCTCCTCCTCCTCTTCCTCCTCCTCCAGGGTGGCCCCGAAGCGGAGGAAGTAGCCCTTTTCGTGGTCGATGTAGGCGTCCTCCCCCAGGTAGCCCTTGTCGATGAGCTTTTGCAGCTCCTTGACAGCCTGGGAGGGCTTGCGGTTGACCCGCTTGGCGATCTCATGGATGGGCATGGCGTCCACATTGCCGATGGCCAGGATGTACCGCTGGCTGCGCCGTGCCATCTTGTTGAGGTACTGGCCCCGGAAGAACATCAGTCCGCCCGCACCCAGGAAGCCCACGGCGGCAAAGAAATCATCCCAGTATGTCGAATACCCCTGGAGCACACTGCTCATGAAGTCCGCACCGATGCAGAAGCCAATGAACAGGGCGACGATTCCGAAGATCCGCAGCGCCACTCCTGCGGGCTTGCTCCTCTGCTTTTTCTCCTTGGCGGGCTTGGCCGCGCGGACCTTGGGCTGCGGAGGCGGCGCGGCGCGCCGAGAGGAGGAGCGCGTCTGCTCCACCTTCCGGGCGGTGCGGTCGATGGTGCGCTCCATCTGCTCGATGGCCCGCTCCACGGCCTGGTCCACGCTCTCCCCCGCCCGGTCGAAGGCCCGCTCCACCTTCTGCTCCGCCCGGGAGGTCCGGTCCTCCGCCTTCCGCATGGCCCGTTCCACGGCGCTGCGCGCCTCGTCCGCGCTGCGGGACTGGGAGGACGGGCTGCGCTTCTGCCCCTCCCCGAAGATGTTGACCAGCAGCAGGATCAGGGCCACCGGCCAGATGCCCAGGGAGAAAAGGATGATGATCACCGGCCAGCTGTACCAGCCGGAGTTGTTCGTTTTCTTCGGCGGCGGCTGGCGGTAGGGGCGGTTGGGCGGCGGCGTCCTGCCGCCGCTGCCGGTGAATTTGTCCTTGTCGTAGTATTCGCCCATTATAGGTCCTCCTTTTTCCGGAGCTTGGTTTTCCGGCCCTGGTCATCCACAAAATAGGTGTGGTCCAACTGTCCCTTCAGGCTGCCCACCACGGAGTCGATATACTCCCGGCGGAGGAGCTCCCTCTCCCGGTGCTCGGCCTCCGTCAGAGGGCCCTGCCTGGCCTTCCGCGCCAGCTCGTTGATGCGGTCAATTTTTTTCTGCTCCATTGTCTGAGCCCCCTTCAAAGATAACGCTCTAGGGTAATACCGGTGCGCCCCTTCTTGGTGAGGCCGCCCACCCCGGTCAGCTTCGCCCGGCCCAGTCCCCGGACGGTGAGCACGGCCCCCTCGGCCACGGGCTTGTCGCCCTTCAGGCAGGGGACGTGGTCCAGGTGGACCCGCCCCGCGGCAATCAGCTCGGAGGCCCTGCCCCGGCTCATGGAGAACGCGGAGGCGACCACGGCGTCCATCCGCAGGGAGGACACCGTGTCCCGGATGACCTTCCTCTGGACCTGGGGGACGCATAGCGCGTCCCGCCCGATCTCCGTGACGGTCAGCTTCACCCGCCCCGCCTGGTCCCACTCCCGCAGGAAGAAGTCCCGCAGGGAGGTGGCGGCCACGATGTCGGCGCTGTGGGGGGAGACCAGGATGTCCCCCACCCGCTCCCGGGCGACGCCCAGGCCCATGAGACTCCCCAGGATGTCCCGGTGGGTGAGACTGCTGTCCGCGCCGTGGAAGTCCGCCCGGAGGAACGCCAGCTCCCCGCCGTCGGGCTCCTCTGCCCAGTCGGGCAGGAAAATCAGCACCTGCCGCTCTGCCGCCTCATAGCCGCCGTCGAACGCATACCCCGTCCGGACCCCGGCGGCGTGGAGCAGGGCCTGGGCCATCTGCCGCTCCCGGGGGGAGAGGAAGGCCGTGACGGCGGGGATGTTTTTCCGCTGGGTCTGTTCGTATTTATCCAGGATTCGCGCCAGCAGGAGCCGGTCCTCCGGCTCCTGGGCGATTTTTGCGATTGTTGTTGTTTTATCCATGTAAATTCTGTGTGTTGTAGAGCTGGGCGTAGTCGCCGTTTCTGGCCAGCAGCTCCTGGTGGGTGCCCTCCTCCGTAATAACGCCGTCCCGGACCACCAGAATGCGGCTGGCGCCCCGGACGGTGGAGAGGCGGTGGGCGATGATGAGGGTGGTGCGGCCCTTGGACAGCTCATCAAAGGCCCGCTGGATTTTGGCCTCCGTCACGCTGTCCAGGGCGGAGGTGGCCTCGTCCAGAATCAGCACCGGCGGGTCCTTCAGGAAGATCCGGGCGATGGAGATGCGCTGCTTCTGCCCGCCGGAGAGGAGCACGCCGCGCTCGCCCACGTAGGTGTCGAAGCCCTCGGGCATGGCCATAATGTCGTCGTAGATCTCCGCCCGCCTGGCCGCCGCCACCACCTCGTCCACGGTGGCGTCGGGGCGGCCGTAGCGGATATTCTCCAGGATGCTGTCCGCGAACAGGAACACATCCTGCTGCACCACGCCGATGTTACGCCGAAGGCTGCGCTGCTTCACGTCGCGTATATCCCGGCCGTCGATCCGGATGCTGCCCGCCCCCACGTCGTAGAACCGGGGGATCAGGCTGCACAGCGTGGTCTTGCCTCCGCCGGAGGGGCCCACCACGGCGATGGTCTCCCCGGGGTCCACGTGGAGGGACACGTGATGGAGGACCTCCGAATCGTCCCGCTCGTAGGAGAAGGACACGTCCTCCACGTCGATCCAGCCCTTCACGCCCTCCAGCTCCACGGCGTCCGGTTTGTCCTGCAAATCCGGCTCCAGGCGCATCAGGTCCACGAAGCGGCTCAGACCCGCCATGCCGTCCACCAGGGTCTCCGACAGGTTGGACAGCTTGCGGATGGGGTTGACGAAGGTGCCCGTATAGAGGCTGAAAGTGATGAGGTCCACGTAGTTCATCTGGCCCTCCATGATGAGCCAGCCGCCCACGGCGATGACCACCACCGGCATGATGCCCATGAAGAACTCCATGGAGCTCATGAACCAGGCCATGGCGCGATACCGCTCCTTCTTGGCGGTCTTGAAGCGCTCGTTGGCCCCCAGGAACTTCTCGTGCTCCGCGTCCTCGTTGGAGAAGGCTTTGGCGGTGCGCATCCCGGAGATACTGGACTCGATGTCGGCGTTGATGCCCGCCATGTTCTGCTTGACCACCTTGGAGGCCCGCATCATGTTCTGCCGGTTGAGGTTGGCCACCACCAGGAACACCGGGATCAGCAGCATCATCACCAGGGCCAGCCGCCATTGGATGGTGAACATGATGGCCACGGCCCCCACCACCGTGATACCGGAGATGAACAGGTCCTCCGGCCCGTGGTGGGCCAGCTCGGTGATGTCGAAGAGCTCGGCGGTCATGCGGCTCATGAGGTGGCCCGTGCGGTTCTTGTCATAGAAGCCGAAGGAGAGGGTCTGGAGGTGGGTGAACAGGTCCTTGCGGATGTCCGCCTCCACCAGCACACCGAAGGTGTGTCCCCAGTAGCAAACGGTGTACCGCAGCGCCGCCCGCAGGAAATAGGCCGCGATAAGCACCACGATCACGGCAAAAAAGGCCCGATACCGGCTCTCGGGGATGAGCTCGTACATGCACATCCGGCTGATGTAGGGGAAGGCCAGGTCCACCACGGAGATCATCAGCGCACAGGCCATATCCAGAAGAAACAGCCCCAGATGGGGCCTGAAATAGCTCAGAAAGATCGAGAGAAGGCTTTGCCGGTGGAAATCGCGGGTGTTCATGAGAAGAACCTCCATTTTAAGAGCGTATACACATCATCGGGAACACCGGATGGACGAAAATTCTCCATCCAATCAAGGGAACCGTTCCCGTACACATCATAGTTTTTTATTGTATCATATCTAACAGTTTGATGCAACGGGGAGAACCGTTAAAATTTTTATTTGTTGATTTACAATTCCATTAGAACGGGGCGACCCGTATCGAAAAAATTGTAAGGAGACTGAAAAATCCATGAAAATCAAAGTCATCGGCAAGGCCCACCGCGAAGGTGTGGCGAAGAAAACCGGCAATCCCTACAACTTCAACCAGATTCATTACAACGGCCCGGACCGTGGCGTGGAGGGCCTTGCGGCCCTGGTTCTGAACCTGGACCCTTCCCTGATTCCCTATGCGGACATCAAGCTGAACGCCGAATATGAGGTCGATTTCGGCCCCCGCGGCTATGTCGTGGGCTTTACGCCCGTGAAGTTTTAAGCCATGCCAACCCCACCAGCTTTTGACATGTCCAACCCATGCCCCACCTGGGGCGTAAAGTGCTGGACGTGCCGTCACCGTCCATGGTGCTATATCTTTCGTAACCGGCCCCCACCACCTCCTCCCGCGTCTCCGCCCTGTAAAAAACGGCGGCACGGACGGTAGCCGGATTCTACAAAGGCCGGGAAAGGCCAGTATTACCCTTTCCCGGCTTCTGTAGAATTGTAGAAAGTAGAATCACAAAAGAGGAGGTAGTCCCATGCAATCCCGCAAGTGGCAACTGACCATCAATAACCCATCCGAAAAAGGCATTACCCACGACGTCCTGAGAGAATCCCTTGCAAAGTTCACCGGTATGCTCTACTGGTGCATGTGTGATGAAACCGGCAGCGAAGGTACATATCACACCCACGTGTATTTCGTCCTCCGCACTCCTACAGTTCATACCGTAGTCGAAAACCGCTTTCCCAGCATCCACCACGAAAACGTGAAAGGCACATCCCAGCAAAACCGGGATTACGTCCTGAAAGAGGGCGAGAAGTACAATAAGCTCCCGGACGGTTCCTATAACTACACAGACGGCTCCGGTAAAACCCATACCGGCGTAAATCATACCGCCACCTTTGAGGAGTGGGGCGAAATGCCCCAGGAACATCAGGGCAAGTCAAAAGACGTAGAAAAAATCTACTCCCTGATAAAAGATGGCGCAACAAACCTGGAAATAATTGATGCCGTCCCCAGCGGCATGATGAATATAGATAAGATTGAACGTACCCGTTCCATGCTCCGCGATACCCATTTTGCCAGCTCCTGGCGTGACCTCCATGTGACGTATATCTTCGGCAGTACCGGCGCAGGCAAAACCCGCTCCGTTATGGACAAGTATGGATACCTGAATTGCTACCGTGTCACGGACTACCGGCACCCCTTCGACACTTATGATGGACAAGATGTTCTGATTCTTGAGGAGTACCGTTCCCAGTTCAAGATTGCCGATCTTCTCAATTACCTGGACGGCTACCCGCTTCTCCTGCCTTGCCGCTACTTTAACCGGCAGGCTTGCTATACCAAGGTCTTTATTATCAGTAACCTCCCCCTGGAAAAACAGTATGCAAATGTGGTGCAAGAATCCCGCGCCGCTTTCTACCGCCGTGTCCATCAAGTGCGGGAATACCAGAATAATACCATCCTGGAATATGACAGCCTTGCAGGTTATTTCTCCCGCCCGGCCTTTGTCCCCATTGATGATACAGAAATCCCTCTCTGGGGGAACAATGAATGAATCTACACTTTCAAACAGGAGGTTTCCCCATGAAAAAGGCACAGCGGGCCTTGTCCCTTGCCCTTTGTTTTATCATCACCGCTGCTATGGTTGCGGTGCCCTCTGTGGCTCATGCCGGAATCTATCACGACTATGGTGTAGCTGGTGTGATTCAGGATTTTCTCTTTGGTGCGGAATCTTTCAAAAAGGTGGATTCTGGCCCTTCCGGTAGTTATGCCTCTTCCAAGCCGCAGAATTACTATACCAGCTGCACAAGCAATGTGGTTGATAAGTCCGGCAATGTCACAAATTACTATCGTGGTGGCGACACGACTAATACCAGCATTATTGATAGCTATAACAAGACGCTCAACACGATCTATAACACCAGCAATACCACGAATAATTATCAGGCAAATGTCAAGCTGGATAACTTTCTGAATAGCTATACAACCAACAACAACAATTACACTTATAGTGCGAAGTTCAATTCCTGGTACTACGACAATACCACCAACAACTACAAAGATGTATGTTGTAAAGGGTGAATGTGAGATTTCACCTAATACAACATAGCGGCTGTCTCGTTTGTGGCGAATGAGAGTGCTATGGGAGGGGGTGATAGCAATAACACACAGCTTCGAGCGTCAGACTGACGCTCGAACGTGCTTGACGTGAAGCGCATTTTGCACTCCACGTTGCTTCGGCGGTTCAAAGGCGCAAAATGCGCCTTTGAAAATCAAAAGTGCATTTTGCACTTCTGATTTTGGCAACGTCGCGGAAAAAATATCCGTCACGTTGTACCAGGGATCAAGTTTGCAATCTTGATCCTCCTTCTGCTGGTGCCGGACATTTTGACCGTCACCAATCAGAACGACATTCTGACGTTCTGGTTCTGGTCGGCGGCAAAATGACGCAGACCAAAGCAAACGGAGAATTTGTCCGCAACGTGACCGACAAAATGTCGGTCACGTTCCCCCTGGTGCTAACGGACATAGTGTCCGTTAGCACCTTCACAGAATCAAAATTTCATCTTGCATTTTTGCAATTTTTCAGAACGGAACGGCCTAATCTTGCATTATCGCCATATTTTTACGGTTCGGTCCGATTTGACCGTATAATAGAAATAGGCGAACAAACCGGGCCGCTTCAAGAAATTTTCAAAGGCTTTTTGAAAATGGTTCCGCTTTGCCTCCGGTTTTTCTCCTATTTGTGAGGGGATGATTTGGGTGCTGTGAAAACCATCGTCCTTTCATGATAACAATAATGCCGCATTTTTCCAAAAGGGACACGGTGTCCTTTTTAGAATCCCGTTGGAAAACAGCGGCAGAAAACATCATAGGCACAATCAAGCCAGCTTACGACTGCAAATGACATTACGCAGCCGGGGCTGGCTTTTTGCTGCCTGGGCAAGTCCACCAACATCATATCACGGGTTGCGGCCTACCGCAAGAAAGGAAGGCAAATATAGCTACAATTCAACCAGCAGCGGCGAACACCGCCATTCTCTACCGGCGTATCGGGTCCACCACCTACAAGGTGCGCGTCCATTTCAGCGATACCGCCCAGGAAACCATGAACGACAAAATTCTGCATTTAATTCGGCGCGGGGCCGTGACAAACGGCGTTGACTGTGGTACAATGGAAATACCACAAACGAGCCAGCCGCTTGAAGGGAGTTCAACATGAACGAGAAGCGGTTGGAGCCGGAGAAGATCACAGCATTATACGAACGCCTTAGCCGTGACGATGAGCAAATCGGGGATAGCAACTCGATTGTGAATCAAAAGGCCATGCTTGAGAGCTATGCCGCCCAGCGTGGATTTGCCAATATTTCCCATTATACGGATGACGGATGGAGCGGGGCCAACTTTGAGCGGCCCAGTTGGAAACAGCTTGTGGCGGACATTGAGGCCGGGAAGATCGGCTGTGTGATCGCCAAGGACATGAGCCGTGTCGGGCGTGACTATCTGCAAACGGGCTTCTATACCGAGGTCCTGTTCCGGCAGCATGGGGTTCGGTTTATCGCCATCTCCAACGGCGTGGACAGTGCCGACCAGAGTACGGGGGAGTTTGCCCCGTTCATCAACATCATGTCCGAATGGTATGTCCGGGATTGCAGCCGGAAACAAAAAGCGCAGTATCAGGTGCGGGGCAAGTCCGGCAAACCCGTCACGAATAATATCCCCTATGGCTTTAAGAAGGACCCGAAGGAAAAGCACCACTGGCTGGTAGATGAAGAAGCGGCGGATGTGGTGCGCCGGATTTTCCATCTGAGCATAGAAGGGAAAAATCCCACCGCGATTGCCAGAATTTTAATGAAAGATAAAGTGGAGCGTCCCTCCTGCTATTTTGCCAGACAGGGCCGGGGGACGTGCCAGAGCAAAACAGATATGTCCCGCCCTTATGACTGGACAGACGCCACAATTCGGGATATACTCTCCAAGCCGGAGTATATGGGTCATACGGTCAACTTCCGTTCCTATAAGCCCTCCTACAAGGACAAAAAGTCCATCAAGCGTTCACCGGAGGAATGGCAGATCATTGAGAACACCCACGAGGCCATTGTGGACGCTGAAACCTGGAAACTGGCCCAGCGGGTGCGGCAGACGGTTCGCCGGACGGACACCACAGGTGAGGCGAACCCGCTGACGGGTTTGCTGTTCTGCGCCGACTGCGGGGCCAAGATGTATAACCACAAGCGGGGCGGCAGGGCGCTCCGGGACGGTATGAAGATTGACCCCGAAAGCGGCCTTTATTCCGGTGACAACTATAACTGTTCCACTTACAGTTTGAGTGCCAGACAGGAAACGAGGAAGTGTTTTGGACACTACATTACCACAAAAGCGGTTCGGGCGCTGATTCTTGACACCATCAAAACCGTCAGCACCTATGCGCTCTCTGATGAAAAAGGCTTTATGGAGAAGATTCACGCCGCCTCCCAGCTTCAGCAGGAAAACGCCGCAAAGGAATTGAAGCGGAAATTGAACCGGGATCGTAAGCGGTCTGCCGAATTGGACGGGCTGATTCAAAAGCTCTATGAATCCTTTGCCACGGGCAGTCTGACGGGGAAACGGTTCAAGCTGCTGTCGGGCGGCTATGAGCGTGAGCAGGAGGAATTGGATGCGGCGATTGGACGTGAGCAGGCGGAACTTGATGCGTTCAACGCCGATACGGACCGGGCCGGTCAGTTTTTGGATTTGGTCAAGCGGTACACCGATTTCTCGGTGCTGACCACGCCGATGATTTTTGAGTTTGTGGACAAGATCGTTGTCCATGCGCCGGACAGGTCCAGCGGCGAACGGATGCAGGAAGTTGATATTTACCTGAAGTTTATCGGCAAATTCGATGTGCCGCTCCCGGAGCCTACGCCGGAAGAACTGGCAGAGCAGGAAGAACTGCGGAGGAAGCGGGAGAAGCAGAGGGAGTATTCCAGACGCGCCTATGAAAAGAAGAAGCTGAAGGAACAGCAGGCGGCAGCCAACAAGTGAATCTCTAAGTGCCAGGGGCGGTCTGCGGACCGCCCTTTTTTACACTCAAAATTTCAATCTATGTGAAATCAGCGAATAAAACAGTACCAGCATAACGTTTTTTCGTGGAAGCGCGCAACGCTGGGCGGCGAACGCAATACGTTTTCCCCTGCTGGTATTCACTGTTCTACATGACTTCACGCTAAACGCTGAAATCCGATGTGCGCTCCCGTGACCTGGGCATGGTGAAGGGCTTGCCCAGGCCGCAGGGGGCGTTTTCTATTTCTACGCCGGATGGCGAATACGATTATGAAAAGGAGTACAATTTTTATGAATATCAGGAACGAAATTAAAGCCTACATTGTCCGGGAGGGCTTCACCATGAGCGAGTTAGTGGAAAATCTGGCGGAGCAGTACGGGTGGAGCCCCAGTGTCCCCAATCTCTCCGACAAGCTGCGCCGGGAGTCCCTGCGCTATAAAGAGGCTGTCGAACTGGCTGACGCTCTTGGCTATGACCTCGTATGGCAGAAGCGGAGATAAGGGGGCCTATGGCGAAAGAAAAGACCAGCGGTATCTATTTCAAGGTCACAGACGAGGAACGGAGCCTAATTGAGCAGAGGATGGCGCTGATGGGCGTTCACAATATGAGCGCCTACATTCGGAAGATGTGCATTGACGGCTACATTGTCCAACTGCAAATCAAGGAACTGGACGAGTGCGCCAAACTTCTGCGGTATACCTCCAACAATGTAAATCAGATTGCCCGCCGGGTCAACTCTGGCGGCGGGGTCTATCCTGACGAAGTGGACGAAATCTGCGGCAAGCTGACAGAGGCCAGCGGGCTGTTCGGGAACATTTTGGAGCAGCTATCGAAAATCAAATAATGGTCTGGTGGTGGGCGAAGTCTTTTCGCCCACCACCATTTTCTTTCGAGGGGAGGTTTTGAAAATGGCAACAACACGCCTGATTCCCCTGCACAGCGGCAAGGGCCGGACCGTGGCGGAGGCCCTGGGCCGGGTGACGGACTATGTGAAGAATCCAGGGAAAACCAACGGCGGCGATTTGGTCACAGCTTACCAGTGTAACCCGTCCATTGCTGACCAGGAGTTTCTATTTTCCAAGCGGCAGTATGCAGTTATTACTGGCAGGGAGCGGAAGGACAATGATGTGATCGCCTACCACCTGCGGCAGTCTTTCAAGCCGGGGGAAATCACGCCGGAACTGGCGAACAAGATTGGCTATGATCTCGCTATGTCGCTGACCAAGGGGAAACACGCTTTCATCGTCTGTACCCACGTTGACAAACATCACATTCACTCGCATATCGTGTTCAACTCGACCGCCATAGACTGCACCAGGAAATTCCGAAACTTCTGGCGGTCCTCATTCACAGTTCGGAGAATCTCCGATATGCTGTGCCTGGAAAATGGGCTGTCGGTGATTGCGGAACCGAAGCCCAGCCGGGGCAGCTACGGCACATGGATGGGAGATGATAAACCACCTACCGTCCGGGGGCAGTTGGAGCAGATCATCGACACCGCCCTCGGTCAAGACTGCAAGGATTTTGACAGCTTCCTCGCTGCTATGAAAGCGGCGGGTGTGGAGGTAAAGCGGGGTAAACATCTGGCCTTCAAAATCTCCAACGGTAAGAGATTCGTCCGCTGTGATTCTCTCGGCGCGGACTACTCCGAAGCGGCGATTATGGAGCGCATTTCCGGCAAGCGGATCGTCGCTCCCAGGGCAAAGGCGGCGGTGAAGTCCAAGCCCAATTTGCTGATTGATATTCAAGCGAAAATGCAGCAGGCCAACTCGCCCGGATTCGAGCGGTGGGCAAAAATCTTCAACCTCAAAGAGATGGCAAAGACGGTCATATACTTGCAGAAAAACGGTTTGACCAATCTCGAAGAATTGGAAAAAGTCTGTGATGCGGCGGTTCAAAAATTCAACGATTTATCCGACCAGTCGAAAGCCGCCAGCGCAAGAATGAGGGACATTTCCGAACTGCAAAAGCACATCGGCGCTTACGGCAAAACACGAGAGATTTACGCACAATATCGGAAATTGACGGGCAGGAAAAGAGAAAATTTTTATGAACAGCATAGCAGTGAAATCACGGCCTGTCAAGCGGCGAAGCGGTACTTTGATTCTCTCGGTTTGAAGAAGCTGCCGTCCATACAATCGCTGAAACAGGAGTATGCCACCTTGTATGCCGAGAACAAAAAGCGGTATCCAGAATACAAGCAGGCCAAGGCAAAAATGATAGAACTGCTCACCGCCAAAAACAACGTGGAGCGGATTTTGGGCGTGACGGAGAAAGAGAAAAATCGTGACCGCCAGCAGGAGGCGCGGTGATGATTTTTTCTCTCCCTGCGGGTAACAGCAGACGCCGAAGGCGGCTTAAAAGGACCGGCGCAACTGCGCCGGTCCTTACGGGGGCTTGGGGGCGTCAGCCACCAACAAGCGAGCGCCGGTATATACCGGCGCATTGCTTGCCACTACCTTTCCTTTGTGCAAATTGCCCTATGTGCGAGACGCACAATTTTGTAAATTAAGTCCTTTGAAAAGTGTGCAATTTCCTGATAAAATATCTCTATATAAGGAAATGGAGGACCTTTTATCATGAAACGCATCAAAGCGGCTTGTCTGGAGCAGACCATTCACTTCCAACTGAAAGACGGAATTTCTGCGGAATCGGCAAAGCAGCAGGTTCGGCAGGAGTACGAATCCTACAAAGCGCAGATGGACCGTCACAGGACGCAGTACAAAATAATTGATGAAGCGGAACAGTCCGACGGTTCCCTTATCATCAAAATCAAAAAGCAGAACAACACCCAGCCTGTTGGGAACTATCTGGATTGAGCGCCATGTATAGAATCGGAACGCTTGTCCTGTATGATAAAAGAGGCGTCTATAAAATCGAAAGCGTGGGAGCCTCGCCAATAGGAGGGACCTCCGGCGATTATTACAAGCTGCGTGCCGTATTTTCCAACAGCAATGAAATCATCTATACCCCGGTGGATATGGTTACATCCATGCGTCCTCTGATTAGCAGCGGCGAAGCGGCCAATTATCTGGAACTGTTTGCCCAGCTGGAACCCCGTGTTTTTCGCCCCGGCAAGGCAATAGACTTAGCCGCCCATTACCGTAATATGCTTGCTTCCCACAAGGTTGAGGACTGCCTGCTTTTAATCAAAGAAATCCATATCAGGCAAAGAGAAATTGCCCGGCAAAAGAAACGGCTGGGGCAGGTGGACACGCAATACCTGAAGCTGGCGGAAAAACTGATTTGCGAAGAATTTGCCGTTGTGTTGGATACAACGCCAGATTTGATTCGAGAGCGTTTATATGCGGTCATACAGCGCAGAGCCACCGCCTGAAACAAAATAGCATAAAGAGGCGGCAGGGAGTTCCAAAGCTCCCTGCCGTTTTTGCGCTCATTATTTCCTGTCATATAAGCGGGCAATTATCTCCACGCAGGTATCAATTCCCAATGCTCCGCTGTTGAGCGCAATATGATAATTCTGGACAACGCCCCATTTCATGCCCGTGTAAAATTGATAGTAGGCGGCGCGGCGTTTATCCTTATCCCGGAGCCGCTTCTCCGGTGAATCATCCCGCACCCCGTACTGTTCCACAATCCGCTCGGCCCTCTTTTCCATATCCGAGTAAATAAAGACATTCAAACAGTCCGCTGTTTCCCGCAAGATATAATCAGCGCAGCGGCCCACAATCACACACGGGCCGTTCTCCGCCAGTTCCAGAATAACCTGCCGCTGGACACACCACAGATCATCTTGAACGGAATGCCCGTTGCGGTCTCGGTCTGAGAAAGCACTGGCCAGCCAACTGCCGTGGGCGGCATATTCGCCCCGTTCGGCAATATAATCTCTGGACAATCCGGTTGCTTCTTCCAGCTTTTCGATTAGTTCCGCATCATAACAGGGAAGCTCCAGCTTTGCGGCTGTCCTTCTGCCGATAGTCCTGCCGCCGCTGCCAAACTCACGGCTGATGGTAATGATTCGGTTATTCATGTTCGGTCCTCCTTTTCTCGCCACAGTCTAAAGTCTTGTAGGTATATCGAATGACGATCACACAAATCACGAATGTCAGCAGGTCGGAAACTGGCATGGAGTACAACACCCCATCCAATCCGAACCACTGGGGAAGCAGCAGGGCAAATCCTACGCCAAACAGCACCTCCCGTACCATAGAAATGGCGGTGGAAGCGAAGGCCCGGCCCAAAGATTGCAGATAGATGAACGTGCCCTTGTTCACAGTGGCCAGGACCATCATACAGAGATAGACACGGAAGCATTTGACAGCATATTCCGTATAGTACACACTTTCGTTGGCCGCGCCGAAAATCCCGATCAGCTGTCGGGGGAACAGCTCCACGATCAGCAGCGCTACAGCTCCCACAATGGCCTCCGCCGCCAGCAGACGGGTGAACAGGGACTTGGCCCTGTCCCGGCGTCCGGCCCCGATGTTATACCCCACTACCGGAATGCACCCAGCCGCCAGTCCTACGGAGATTGAAATGACAATCTGGAAGAACTTCATCACAATGCCCAGCACCGCCATGGGAATCTGCGTGTACTGCGTCTGTCCGAAGATAGGGTCAACGGAGCTGTATTTCAGGGTCATGTTCTGAATCGCCGCCATTGCCATAACCAGGGAGATTTGAGACAGGAAACTGCAAATTCCCAGAGGTAAATATTTCTTTGCCAGAGAGCCATGGAACCGGAAGCTGCTTCGTTCCAGCCGGACGGCTTTCATATGACACAGATACCAGACCGCCAGAACAGCCGTGATGATTTGCCCCAGCACCGTAGCCACTGCCGCGCCCATCATTCCCCAGCGGAAAACAAAGATGAAGATGGGGTCCAGGATGATATTCGCGACTGCTCCCGCCAGGGTAGAGGCCATGGCGAACTTGGGACTGCCATCGGAGCGGATGATGGGGTTGAGGGCCTGACCAAACATATAGAACGGAACGCCCAGGGTAATCCAGAAAAAGTATTCCTTTGCGTGGCGGAAGGTTTCCTTGTTGACCCGCCCGCCGAACAAAGTCAGGATTGGTTCTTGAAGGACAAGATAAACCGCGGTCAAAATCAGACCGGAGGCAATGCACAGCAGGACCGCGCTGCCGATGCTCTTGTGCGCGGCCTCCTTGTCATTCCGGCCCAGGCTGATGCTGACAAAGGCGCAGCAGCCGTCCCCGATCATTACCGCGATAGACAGGGCCACCACCGTCAGGGGGAACACGACAGTATTTGCGGCGTTGCCGTATGAGCCGAGATAGTCTGCATTGGCAATAAAAATCTGGTCCACGATGTTGTAAAGCGCCGCCACCAGCAGAGAGATGACACAGGGGATGGCATACTTGGCCATCAGTTTTCCGAGCCGTTCTGTTTCCAGAAAGGTATTTGCTTTTTGTTCCACAGATTGTTTCCTCCTCTGAACATGAGAAAGCGCCCGGCGAGAAGAGCTGGACTTATGCCTTCTGGCCGCGCGCTTTCCGGTATTGATTTTTGGGACAAACAAAAACAACGTGCAGCGATCAACCGGATTTACGCGGTGACGCTACACGTTGCGATTAAAATATAGCAGATATGGGGCCGAAAAGTCAAGTCCTCAATTTTCTAAAAATTTTTTAGGTTCTTGACGGAGTTTATTTGTGAAAAAAGAGAAATCAAAATCATAAATCTCAAATCCCCCCTTGACAACATCTTTAGAACTATAGTCAAAATAACCTTTATTACAATGAGGATAATAGCCGCTACTACCTGGCCATTGACACTGGTGACAGATGATCCTAACACGTTAAGCCTCCAGCACTTCGATGGAGACTATACCGACAGCTCCAGCTACAACCGGACCTTCTACTCAGAAAACCGTTCTACACAGTATGTGGACAGCAGCGCATTCGGCCAGGGAGTGAAGCTCTCCTCTGGCTCTGCTGCTGGTGTGACTATTCCTGGCCTGTCCAGCTATGATAGCCTCTCCTTTGATTTTCGTGTGTACTATGCGGATGTTTCTAACCTGGGTATCTATTTCGGAGACACGAATATTTTCCAGCGGATTCCTAGCTATAAGTCCCAGACTGTTTCTGACATTTATTCAGACGATGGAAATACTTTTAATCTGGGACGGTACTGCTGGCTTTCTGTACATCCCGCTCCATGATGACCGTACCGCCGCTCAGCCCCAGCTCTACGACGGCAGCAACTGGATAGATGTCACCGCCATGGTCCATAACGGCGATACCACCGTTAATGTCCTCGGCCATAAATTCTCCCCTGTCGGTGATTCCCCTGACGTGGATATGGATGCAAAACCGGAACGCCCCACAAAACCCGGCGAAGACATAGACCCTGAGACCTGTACCCATGATTGGAAGGTGACCGGAGGCACGAAATCCACCTGCACCCTCCCCGGCACCGTTGAAAGTACATGTTCAAAATGTAAGAATACGAAAACGGAATCCCTCCCCAAGCTGGGCCACACCTGGGAAGTCAAGCAATCCGTTCAGACTACCTACGATGAAGAAGGCAACGTCTTAACCCAGGGCTTCACCATTTACCGCTGCTCCGTCTGTGGAGAGGAGTACAAGGATACCGATGGTACTGGCCCTCCCGCAGCTCCTTCCACTCCCGGTGCATCAGATGAACCAGAAGAGGAAGGATGGCTCTCTAAGCTGGGCAAGCTCCTGGGCTCCGTCCTCAGCGGCCTGATTGACCTGATAGATTCCATCTTAGGCGGTATCTTGGACGGCCTTATCAAGCTGGTTACTTCGGCCTTTGAACGGCTCAAGCAGCTGGTAGACCTCTTTGGTTCCTTCGGTGAGGCTCTTGGTGTTCTCTGGACCTGGCTCCCGCCGGAAGTGATGCTTGTCCTTGTCTCAGGTGTTACGGTCTTTGTCCTGATTTCACTTTTGAAACTGTTTTTGAAATAGGAGAGAGGAGGTCCGCCTATGTTTGATACTACCGTTTCTCTCGGAAAAGCCCTGGTAGATGGCATCTGGTCTCTGTTCGGTATCTATGTCCCCGGCTTTAGTTTCACCTTCGGTCAGATGTATCTCGGTATCCTCCTTGCCTCTGTCTCCATCCTGGTTGTCCGCATGATCTTCGGCTTTGGAGGTTCCGGCGGTATATCTTCCCGGACAAGCTCCACAAGTAAACCCCGAATCTCTAAAGAACGGAGGAATGATGAATATTGAAAAAGTGTTTTGCAATGCTCCTGTGCGTCTGTATCCTTTGTTCTCTGTCAGTAACGGCCTTTGCATCTGAGGGTGAACCGGATTATATTGCAGAGTATGAGGCGCAATATGGCAAGATGCCGGACGCTTCTGATTATTCCAGCAATGAGGAGTATCAAGCCGTTTATGATGTCTGGCTTGCGGGATTTAAGCCCTATACAGAACGGCGCTATGAGGAGTGGCTTCGGCAGAAAGAAGAAGCAGAGGAAGCTGCTCGTAAGTCCGCAGAGGAACAAACTGTCCCCGCTGAAACTACACCCACAAAACCGGTAAAATCCTCTGAAAGTGCAGGTTCAAAACATGAAAATAATGATTTCCCCTCGGATTACTATACTGGTTCTGACTACCCTGTTGGCAGTATTGTTGATGCTGATGGTATTGTATGGTCCCCGGATGGTACGCGCCTGTCTCCGGTTCGTGAACCGGGTACTACACCCGCTATGGAACCGCTTGACGCACCGGCTTCGGGTTTGCCTCAAAATGCTGCGCTTCTATCTGGTGAATTGGCTGACCAGGATGGCCTTTCGCCTGACCCGGATTCTGACACGCTTCCTGTAGAGCAACCCGTTTTCACGGTAAAGGACCTGCGCCCTGTGGATGCTCCTGCGGAGGTCCTGACCGGTCTGAAAGCTCTGGTAACGTCCATCTTCGGTGAGTATACGCCTGTTACCACCACCTCTGTCATTTCGGAAACGGTTGGCAACGACACAAATCAATATCTCGTGGAGACTGTCGCTCCTGGCGCTGCTGGCGTGGATTATGAATGGATTTCCGGCGTGCTCCTGTTTGCAATCATGCTCTATTGTTTCATGAAACTGCTGGGAGGTGTCCTGAAGTAATGGATTCTATGATTGCCTATTCTGCGAGTATGCTGGATGCCATTGCAACGTTTCTTGGTTCCGAGCCTATCATTTACCTGTTTGGTCTTGTCTGCCTTTCCCTTTTGGTAAAGGTGGTTAAAGATATAATTACATAAGAAAGGAGATCGCAAATGGAAGGTGCTGCTTCTGGTATGACCATGGCAACGGTCCTCAGTTCCATTACGGAGGTCTTTACCGCTGCTATCGGCTGGGTTGGCACAATCGCAAACACGATTGCCAGCGAGCCGCTGCTGCTGATCGGCGTCGTCATTACCTTCGTTGGTGTGGGTATTGGCCTGTTCAGCCGTCTGCTCCACGTCTGACCCATCTGGGGGCGGAGGCGCGCGAACACAGTGCGCGCCCCCGCCCCCGTGCGTTTTATTCACCACGTTAGTGCTTACATATACACTTTCAATTCCTGAAAGGAGTTTGAATATGCGCTTTCAAAAGATACTTTTTGTTTGCTTCTCCTTTTTTGCCGCTATTCTATTTGCTTCACCAGCTTTTGCGGCGTCTGACCTCGATTCTGGTGATTATGAGTATCCTGCAAAAAATTGTCGTTCCTGTGGTGCTGCATTGGAAGTGGATTTAGAAAGATCAAACTCTCCAAATTGTGTGAAAGTGGGAGCCGTTTTTTATGTGCGTTGCGCTTGTGGTACGCGCAATGCAGGGGCGCAAATTCCTGCCCTTGGACATTTACCCGGCAGGACCGTTTATACTGGGCCTTCTTGTAAATTTCCTGGCATTATTACAACATTTTGCGCTCGTTGTGATGAGTATATGTATGCAGAAGAAGTGGGTGAACCTGCCGGGCATACTTGGGAACGCAATCCGGATGATTCTGGTCGTGAACCCACTTGTACAGAATCAGGCTCGATGCCAATGGTTTGTACAGTTTGTCGAGATACAAAATTTGAGGACATTCCCGCTCTTGGTGGGGAGCATGTGTGGGAGCAGGTGCGTGTTTATTATCCTAGTTGTACTCTTTTTGGCGGTATTGTCTTCGAGTGTTCTAGGTGCGGTAGTGGCAAGAGAGAGAGTTTGGATTCGTTGGGTCACGACTGGACCGAAACCAGTCGAACCCCTGCCACATGTACAGACCCCGGCTCTATCGGTTACAACTGCTCCCGCTGCTCTGAAACAAAATCAACCGTCCTGCCAGCTCTGGCAGAGGACCACACCTGGGTTGAAACCAGCCGTACAAATCCCAGCTGTACCACCACCGGCCTGATAGCCTACGACTGCTCAGTCTGCCAGTCGAAGAAATCGGACACGCTCCCGGCCCTGGGCCACAGCTGGACCGAAACCAGCCGTACCGATGCCACTTGTACCGCTGCCGGTTCTGTCTCCTACGCCTGCTCCGTCTGTGAAGAAACGAAAACAGAATCTCTTTCCGCATTGGGCCACGCCTGGGAAGAAACAAATCGTACTCCTGCCACCTGCACAACCCCCGGCTCTGTTGACCGCACGTGTACCCGCTGCGGCTTTACCGCTTCGGAGGAGCTTCCCGCCCTTGGGTCAGATCATACCTGGAGTGAAACCAGCCGGAGGGAACCTACCCAGACGGCCCCAGGGTTGGTGGAATATACTTGCTCTGTCTGCGGTTCTGTCAAAAGTGAAACCCTCCCGGCTTTAAGCTCCAGCGGTTCAATGAGTGAGTTGCTGGCGGTTGTTTCCAGTATCTTATCCGTCGCACTCGGTTGGATGTCCGTGGTGGCAAATAAGGTCGCAAGTAATCCGATTCTTCTGCTTGCGGTAGTTATTGGTTTCCTTGGTACGGGCGTGATTTTGTTCAAGCGTTTTCTGAATATGTAGAGAGGTGTATTGTATGGTTATCGTCATAGTGGCGCTTATGGTCTATCTGCCGATTTTCCTGCGCTCCTTCCTCTGTCCCCAGCACCCCCATGTGCTGAATGTCTACTTCGGCGTTCCTGGTTCCGGTAAGACAACCTTTGCGGCCTACCTGACCAAGTGGGCCCTGCATGAAAACCCCATTATCCGTTTTTGCCGCAAGAACTATAATTTCATTACCTTGTCTATCCTCCGCAGCAAATATCTGAAACGCCGGATAGATGTCTACAGCAACGTCCCCATCACCGGCGCATACCAGCTGGATGCAAAGGCCGATATAGGTAATTTCATGATTGAAAATGCCAAGGTCATCATAGATGAAGCTGGCATTGAGTATAACAACCGCAACTATAAGTCCTTCCCCCCGGAGGCTATCTATTTCTATAAGTACCACCGCCATTACAAGGTGTCCGTGGATGTGTTCTCCCAGTCCTATGAGGATATGGACGTAACCCTGCGCCGCCTGGCGCAAAACTTTTATGTAGTCCGACGCTCTCTGATCCCCTTCTGTATTGTAGCAATCCGAATCCGGCGCAAGGTGGGAGTGGACGAACAAACGAAGCAGATTACAGACCTGTACTCCATGGGGCTGCCGGTTCTGGATACGAAACGTATCTTTTCCCCTCCGCTCTGGAAGCTATTCAATAGCTATAGCCGGAAAGAGCTGCCGCAGAAGAAATGGGAAAGATGGTGAAAATAGGCCCCCGCCGACAAGCGGCGGGGGCTATATCCGGGTAACCCTTTGAATTTACACTTTCAACTATAATCTACCGGTTTTCATCCATTTATCGGTAGGGGACATCTTAGATTTCCTGGGACGGAAGATAAAGCGAATAACAGTGATAAGCCCAATAACGGCCAGAAGACAAATCAGTCCGACAATAACGTAGGCCAACACCCCGCTCCACGTAGCGTCATAGAAAAGCCCAATAGCGCCCCGGTATGTGGCCCTTTCCAGCCACCTCCAGCCTGTTTCTGCACCGATGATAAGTTTCATTTGTCTTCCTCCATATCTTTTTCTATCAGGCTGACAATGTAAGCGTTGAGACTCATGCCCCGTTTTGCCGCCTGGGCGCGGTATTCGTCTTTTGCTCCTTTTTTGAGCTGCAATTCTAGGCGATCATAGGTTTTTGCAATGTATTTTCTTGTTGCTCTTTTTTGCGCTTCGCTATAGGCCATTTTCTCACCTCATTTAATAGCAGTATATTATATAACCGTGTGTATGTCAAGAAATTTCAAATAAAAACCAAAATGAAATTTTGGTTTTACCTTCTAAACCCCCCGTCCCGCCCGCAGGCGGCCCGATTTTTGGCCCCAGAGGGGCCAAAAATCGGCGCGGTAGATTTCGTCATTTTGCACATATAAACGGGTATATACTTATCTATTTTGTTCGTGCACATTCAACGATTTTTCCTTGACATTTTATATAAACGGGTATATAATAATAGCATCAAGAGAGAACCCACTTCCCCTTGAAATACACCGGGCAGGAGGTAGAAAGGAATGGAGCCCGAAAGCATGACCAATACAGAAATCACGGTACTGCTCGAAACCCTGGCTAAGCTGATAGAGGCTACCGCCACAGACGCCGCAGACGCGGCCCGTATCATCCGCGAAGCGATTCCCAGATAGCAAAAAGATAGCCGCCCCCTTCCCAGAGTGTTGGCTGGCAAAAACAGGGAGAAAGGGACGGCAAAATAAAATAGACGGAGGGATCGACGCGCTCATGCCGCAGGAGCGTTCGGACAAGGGAGGAACAAG
>CAJUPS010000030.1 GCA_910588045.1 uncultured Oscillospiraceae bacterium
AGCCCTCCGGGTCCTCCTCCGGGTGGCAGGTCTTGGCCTTCTCCGCATAGGCCCGTTTGATGGCGGAGACATCTTTCGTGGGCTCCAGGCCCAACGCAGTCCAAATCGCATCCATCGTATTGTGACTCCTTATGTCGCTTCGTGTACCAGCTCCGAGCGCAGCTCCTCATAGGGCACATGCACCTGTGCGAACTGCCCCGGCTGTCGCAGCACCGGCTCTGTGTTGTCGATGTCGTCCAGCAGCAGGTCGATCCCGTTCCGCAGCCGTCCGGGGTCCGCATGGACCAGGCAGCCGGGCAGGACGCGGCCCATAAACCACCGGGGCTCGTCCGCACCGTAGGCCAGGGCCAGCCGGTCCCCGTCCTGGAGCCAGAACATCATGTACTTCCCCTGCTCCTGCAACAAAACCAGGTGCCGCAGTTCCGTTCCGCCCTCCGAGGTCTGGAAGGTCCAGCTGAGTCGGACCCGTTCCAGCTTCCCCGACAGGATCTGCGCCAGCCCCACGGCGGCCAGACCGTAAGTACCGGCCTTCAACGCCATCACCGTCCGCTCTCCGCCCAGGTCCACCGTCTCCAGCTCTGAGGCGGCACGGCTGAGGACAAACTTTGCCAGATAGTAGTTCTGTCCACGGGTTGGCGAGATGCCGCCGAGCTTTTGCTGGGCCATGAGAAATTTATGCTGGGAGTCCTGGAGGTTCACCTCACCGCTCCAGAGCCACCCGCCCGGTCCTCCGGCCTGGAGCTGTCCCCACCCCATCTGACCAAGGACCAAGTCCATATCCTGGAGGAGATCCTGGATGCTGTGGAAGATGGAATACTCTGCCAGCTTGCCCATACCGAAGGGCACATACACAACGTCGTTGCAGTCTATGGTGCGGTACATCTCCGCATCGGCCAGCAGGGCGTACCAGTGATTCCCCCGGCCAAAGCTGTTCTCAAAATAGAGGCAGGCGTACTTGTCCCCGTCGTGACAGAGCACCAACCGCCCCTGTTCCCACTCCATCTCCAGCCGCTCCAGTTCTCCTATAGCGAAGCGGCCCAGCAGGGCGGAAAGGGCCTCTCCAGTTACCAGGATTTCAGGGGGAATCGGTTCTTCCTCCTCCAGCTCTTCCCTCAGGAGGTCGATATGAGTCAGGCACGCCTCCACGCCTCCCACGGGTGTGCAGTAGATATGCCGGGGCAGTTTCCGGAGGCGTGAACAGTCAAAATAAGTGGGCGTCGTCAACTCCGCCAGCCGCTGCCGGGCTGCCTCCAAGGAGGTATGCGCCGCCGTCCAGGTTCCGTCCGGGTCCGGTAGCAGCTGCTCCAGCATCCGCCGCCCGGAGGTGGTCTGCCGGTAGATGGTAATGGACTCCCCGCCCTCCCGCCAGACAGCGATATAGAGTTTCCCTCCGCCCTCCATAGACAGTTCCAGAGGCAGCGCCTTCTCTGGCGGCGGCACCTCCCTGGTTTCCTGATCCGGCAGCAGACAGCAAACATATCCCGCCAGACACCGGGCGACGAGGGTCCAATCGTCCTGGGGAATCGGGAAGTAGTTCAGGCGCTGGTAGATTTCCTGCGCCACATCGTTGAACCGGCTGTAGGGTGCTGCCGTGATCGGCAGAAGCAGCGCGAACCCGTCGCCGCTCTCCCAGGCCGTCTGCTCCCAGGTGAGGCAGGGGCGGTACACCGGCTTCCCGTTCACCCGGTACTCCAGGTGCATGGGGTAGCAGTCGATCTCCACCGCGCCCATGGCCGCCGCAACCGTTCGGGGCGTCCCGTCCTCCCTTAGTGCGAACCGGCGGCTCCAGGACGCCTGATAGGGCAGGTGCTTTTCAAGGTGTTCCAGCAGAGGCGTCCCGGTTTCCGGGTCCTGGGCGGTGTAAAAGGCGGTGTTCAGCCACCAACGCAGCAGCGGCCGGTGGCGCAGCGTCAGCCGCTCATCATAGGGGATCCCCTCCGGGTCGGCCTGCTCGTCCTCCCGGCTCCAACGCTTGGCCTCGCAGAGCCGCAGGTCGTCCGCCAGAGCGGCGATCACCTCGCCCGCCCTGGGGATGTCCGTGTGCGCCCGGTAGTAGTCCAGTATCTGGCGTACCAGGCCCTCGCCCATGCCCTCCCGCCGCCAGGGGGAATAGTGAAGCAGCTGCTGCTCCAGGAAGCGGGGGACCGGAAGGGCCTGCTGCATCTCCGGGCTCTCAAAAAAGGCCCTGGACTCCTCCAGCTCCGTCTCCGGGTTTGCCCTAATGCGTTTCAGGTAGGCGTCCAGGTTCCGGTTGAGCTGGAGGAAGCTTACGGCTGGCGCCTCCCCGTCGATCCCCGGCACCCGCTGTACCGCCAGTTCCCGCAGGGGCCCGTACAGTACCTTGGCCCGGCCCATGACGGCGCTCTTCAGGTTCAGCCTCTGCCACGCTTCCCGGAACAGCGTATCCGGCAGATCCTCCCGGCGGAAGAAGTGGAGGAATACCCGGACCCCCGCAGGGTGGCGCTCGCAGTCCGGCGTTACCCGCTGCTCGCAGCGCTCCCGGATGTAGTCGGAGGAGTACCGGTTCAGGATCACTCGGAACGCCTCTATGGCCTCCTGATCCCAGCGCCCCGCGTCGGCCAGGCTGTTCAGATGCCGGTAGTCCAGAAAACTCTGGAGGATGGCGAACTCGTTGCCCTTGGGCGTCTTGGGGGCGGGTCCCAGGGCGGCGATCTGGAGGATGTCCGCCATGCCGTCGAAGCTGCGGACCTCCATGCCGGAGAACTGGTAGGCCACGTTCAGCCAGGTCATGCACTCACGGTTGGGCTGAACGTCTGCCAGGACCTCCCGCACCTTCCGCAGCAGCAGAGCCGTGAACCGGGGATCCCAAGCGGCGTCCAGAAAGGCATCTGAGGTGACATAGTTCATCCACATCACCGGGTTTTTCCGCTGCTTTCCGGTGTGGAGCTCCATAAATTTCGTGATGGCCTCGCCGCCCTCGTAGGGGTTGGGGCCGTCGTCCTCCTGCTCCCGTAGACTCCAGCCCTGCTCCTCCTCTGGCGGTTCGGCCAGGGAGACCCCTGGTTCCTCCTCTGTTCCCTCGGCATAGGCCAGCGCCGTTTGATACGCCTGCCGCAGTTGGAGGAATCCCTCCGGGTCCTCCTCCGGGTGGCAGGTCTTGGCTTTTTCCGCATAGGCCCGCTTGATGGCGGAGACATCCTCTGTGGGGTCGAGCCCTAAGACAGTCCAGATATTCTCCATATCCTCACTCCTCCCACTCCACGTCGAAGCCCTCGTCCTCCTCCGACTCCCCGAACCAGACGCCGCCCTCCAGCGGGTCCGCCTCCACTGCGGCCTCCAGCATGTCCAGCTGCTCCTTGATCCGGTCGTAGTCGCGCCGCCGCTGAATGCGGTCGCCGCAGTCCATCAGGTTCTTCCAGTAGCTGATGAGGCTGGCGGCCATCTCCCGCCCCTGGCCGATGGTCTGGGTGTAGAGCCGCAGGGCTCGTTCCAGCAGGAGCTGATCCCGCTGGTCGCCCTGGGCCGCCAACTGGATCTGACGGATGCGCTCCATAGCCTGCTCCTTCCCCTCCTCCGTCAGATGCAGGTTGGGGTTCAGGATCAGCCGCTCCCGGAAGTCGCCGCCGCTGCTCTGGGCGCTGACGTGGAGGATGCCGTCGATGTCATAAGTAAAGGTCACCACGGCGGACTGCTCCCCCGCCGGGCCGGGAGGCACCTGGACCTCCACCTCGCCCAGCTTCAAATTCTCCGAAGCGAAGTAGCCCTCCCCCTGGTAGATCTCGAACCGCAGGCCCCGCTGGTTGTCGTTGAGGGTATAGAACCGCTCCTGGTGGCTGGCGGGGAGCATACTGCTGCGGGGGATGAGCACCGCCATGTGTGGCGTCCGGTCGTCCCGGCGGCTGTAGGTGGAGACGCCCAGGGAAAAGGGACACACATCGGTCATCACCAGATCCTGCAGCTCCTCCGCCCGCTCCTTGATGCCCGCGCACAGGCCCACACCCAGGGCCACGATCTCATCCGGCGCGGCGGCCACATGGGGCCTGCGGCCAAAGAGGCCCTCCAGGAAATCCCCGAACACCGTCAGCTGGGCGGAGCCGCCCACCAGGATGACGTCGCTGAGCCTGCCGCCCCGGCTCCGGTCCTTCATGGCCCGGGTGATGACCGCCCGGACCCGCTGAAACACCGGGCCGCAGAGCTGGCGCAGGAGATCGTTGGTCAGCAGCAGGCTGTACCGCCGCTCCCCCTGCTGGAGAAAGATGGACGCCGCCGGGGCGCTGGACAGGGCGATCTTCGCCGTCTCCGCCTGCCGGTACAGGGAGGCCCGGAGGCCGGGCTCCAGCTGCTCCTCCACCAGCTCGTTCTCCTGGCAGAAGCAGCTGACAATGGCCCGGTCGATGTCGTCACCGCCCAGGCGGTTGTCCCCGGCGATGGCGGTGATCTCAATGATGTTCTCAAAGCACTCCACGATGCTCACATCCAGCGTGCCGCCGCCGAAGTCCACGATCATCAGCTGGCAGTCGCCGGTCTGGGCGCTGTAACGGTGGTACAGGGCCGCGGCGGAGGGCTCGTTGATGAGCCGCTTCACGTTCAGCCCCGCCAGCTGGGCCGCCAGCTTGGTGGCACACCGCTGGTCATCGTTGAAGTAGGCCGGGACACTGATGACGGCCTCCTCCACCGGCTCGCCGAGGTATCGCTTCGCGTCCTCCAGCAGCTGGCGGAGCACCAGGGCGGAGAGCTCCTCCGGCTTGAACTTCCGCCCGGCCAGGGTCAGGGATTTCTCCATGCCCATCCAGATCTTGAAGGAGGCGGCGGTGGCCTCCGGGTGTGTGACCAGCCGCTCCTTGGCCGCCGCGCCCACCAGGACGGTGCCGTCCTCCAGGACGCTGACGGCGCTGCTGGTCTTGTATTCCCCCAGCTCGTTGGGGATCAGCTCCGCCCTGCCGTCCCGGTAGACGCAGGCCAGAGAGTTGGTGGTGCCTAAGTCGATGCCGATGATTGCCATGGTTCATGCTCCTCTTTTTATGTAATACCGGACTGCCCGTTTACTCTTGGAGCAGGTACAGCTCCACAAGCAGTTCCTCGATCTCGCTGCGTATCTTTTTGTCCTCCGCCTGGAAAAACCGGCCCCGGAGCAGCAGCTCCTCATAGGCGCACTGTTCGCCGGGGTAATATTCGTCGTGGTATGGGCCCTTGTCGAAGGACTTCCGGCGGCTCCGGCGCACCGCCAGCAGCTTTGCCAGGGCATCGGGGTTCCGCTCGGCGCGGAGGAAGGTGAGGTAATCGTCCAAGATGTAATGGGGCCGTTTCTCCCGGTTCAGCTGGTATGCCTCCAGCCCCCAGGCGTCCCACATCTCCGCCGCCTCTTTCTCTTGGAACAGTAAGGCCATCATCTTCAGATTCAGCACTTTGACCAGATCGGAGATGCCAGCCCGGCGGGACCAGCCCGGCTGCGTCCAGGCCAGCCGTTCATAGGAGAGCTTTTCAGTCTCCAGGACATACTGCTCGTACAATGTGAGCTGATGGTCTTTGCGGGCGTCCCGCAGATAGCATCCAATCGCATTGCCGCGGACACCGGGATTCGGTGTTTCCGCCAGCTCTGCCAGCAGCGCGGCGTTCTTTTCCTGCCAGGTGCTCATGAGGTGATCCTCCTTTGAAAATCTGGCTACATTATAGTCCTCCGGGGGCCTTCCGGCAATCCCGTTTTTTTCGGGCTCTGGAAATCCTATTTGAAATATGATACAATACACTAAAAAGCATACAAAGGCTGTTTTGGAGAAAAGCAGAAATGAACTTGCGAAAATTCTTGTACTTATACCTTGCCTTGTGTCTCGCTTTCCCTTGCATCGTAATCATTATTTGGATGATGGACTATAATCTGTTGATTGGGACCACGGGGACGGCATTTCGTATACAGGGCATCCTAAACTGCATTGCGGCGGTTTGTGGAATAACTCTTGCGTTTCTGCATTATCGAGAAACCGAAAAAGCACTGAAGAATAAAATAATACTTGCGGTGATTGCCGCTGGTACGCCCTTTTTATTGTTGTGTGGGAATTTTCTTTGCATCTTTTTTGATGGATTTGAGGAATACCACAGCTTCACTTCACCAGACGGAATACATACTGTCGTTATCATGGAAAATGTCAGCTTAATCTCTGGACAGGTAACTCTATATAAGCGGGTCAATCCATTTCTGATTGATCTTGACCCAAAAGGACGCATTATCACCGACGATGGATATAGGCCGGTCTGCGCCGGGAAATACTCGCTCGTTTGGCAAGGGGATACAGTGACGCTATCTGTTACAAATGGAGCCGGATGGAACGAAACAATTTCGGTTACATTGGATGAACGTAGATAAATAAAATCAACTCAACAAAGAAAGTAGGTACGAACTGTGGGATTAGCTTATTTTTCCATTTTTATCGGGATATTGGGGCTAGCAGGGATAGCAGTTGTTTTGCTAAAAGCGGCGTGGGGAATCTGGAAAAAGGCGCGGTTCAAAATTTTGGCAATTATCCCGCTGCTTTTGGGTGGTTTCAGCGCTTTTTTCGCACTTTACTTCTTAGCAATCATTTTGAAAGAGGGAATTTATTCATTCTGAATAGTCTGTCAACAGGGTTTCAACAATCCCGCTTTTCAACTGTCACTGGAAATCTGGCACAAAATATGATAAACTGACGGAAATTTCACCATAATGATTTCTATGGAGAAAAGAGGCAGCCGCCATGACAAGAGAAGAAAGAAAAGCCGTCAGTACATTAAAAAAAGACTTGCCCAAAATCGTAAAACCGCTGATAAAGCCGTATGGTTTCCGCATCACCAGCAGGCGCGTATGGGTCAGGAAGGACGATATGCTGTATGTGATGATCCCTCTGATCAACATAAAGGATGCCGCCGTCCTGCACACCACCTTTTTGGCGAAGCCGGTATTCGCAGACGATTATCTATGGGACATCCTGGGCATGGAAGAAAACAAGTCCGAGCCGTTCAGCCTGCGGGTCACAGGCGCATTTACCGCGCAGCCGGTCAGTTTCCATGTAAGCAATCATCCCCTCTCCACATTGGATGCCGGGGAGCTTGAGGCAGGCCTGAAAGAAGACCTGGAATACCTCTCAGCCCATATAGCGTCCGTGTCGCCTGATGGCCTGTCCTGGTTCCGTGAGATGGAGGCCAAGCAGGAGCGATATTTGCAGTCCGATGTCATACGGCTGATCCTGCTGCTCCATGACGGCAGCCGGGATGAAGCGGCCGCCTATTTGGAGCAGCACTCCATGAGAGATTTCATCATCAACGGAAAGAGCTTCGGTGAATTGGCGAAAGAATACTGCCGGAGGGTGTGATGGATATGTTTCAGAGTTTTCAAAGAGAGTGTCCGGCTCCCGCAGCACTGTGCGAGAAATACGCCTCCGCCCTCCCGCCGGAGCTGCTGAAGGTCTGGCGTGACTATGGCTTTGGCACCCTGCTGGACGCCTGCTTGAAGATCATTAACCCGGACGACTATCAGAACCTGCTCCGGGACACCTATGCTCTCAGTGATTCCGCCATCCCGGTGTTCGCCACTGCCTTTGCCGGGCTCCTGACCTGGGAGAAAGGCCGCTATCTCCGCTTTGTCAACTACCAGAGCGGCACCTTTGAGGGCGTCGCCGCTGGGCTGAAATTCTTCTGGGCCGATCTGGCGGACGGCGTTTTCAATGACAGGTTCCTGGAGCTGGCCCGGTATCAGGAGGCGGTCCAGGCGCTGGGGCCGCTCCAGTTTGACGAGTGCTTCGGCTATTCGCCGCTGCTGGGCCTGGGCGGAAGCAGGCGGGTGGAGCACCTGCGGAAGTACAAGCTCCGGGAGCACATCGCTTTCATCGCCCAGGTGGTGGGGAAGGTGGGCGGGTAGGCGCCGCGTCACCGCTTACCCTTAAATCGGGGAGGAGTCACATGAACGTCTATTACAGCAGCAGCTTCGGATGCCTCGTCTGTCCGGAGACTCGTATGGGGAACACGCCCATGCGGGTGGTGATCGAGCCTGTCACCGTTCTCGACAGCGGATTCACCACAGCCGTACATGCTGAATACCAGTCGGTCATCCGCTCAATTAGGGTGAAGGAGCCGCAGGGCCTCCGTTCGGAAGGGCTGGTGGTCAAATGATCCAGCCAGAAGATCTGATCGGCAAGAACATCCGCAAGATCGGCCGGGCCGCTGCCATGTGCTGGATCCACTTTGGGCGACCGGTGGAGATAGAGTCGCGGGGCCGGAAGCGAATAGTGGGCGAGTTCGCTTTGGATCTGGACTGCCCGTGGCGGATCAGAAACAGCAGCGGCGGTATCAAACTGGGGTCTGCGGATATGTTTGTTCCAGCCAGTGGACACGCCTTAGACGAAGATTTCGATTGGGACATTCAGGGGAACAACCTGTTTGATGAGAAGGCAAAATTGTTATTCCCGGAAGGTTCTCAGATCGTGGTCACTTCTGCCGGGTTGGGTGGCAGTTATGATTTGACCATCACCTTTTCCAATGGGTTGTGCCTGGAGAGCTTTGTCAACACTTCCTCCCGGGAAGAGTGCTGGCGCTTGTTCAGGCCCGGCCTGGAGCATGGGGATCTGATCGTGACTGGGGTTGGGATCGAGCGATGCTAGATCATGGAGGCTATCTGGTATGTCGGTGATGATACAGGTTGATTTTCTGCTGTACCCTGTTGGACATAGTGACTTCCTGCACGCCTTTTTCTCTACCATCTGCGGCCAGCTGGAGCATGGCCGGTGGGGAAGCAAATATCCCTATCTTATGAACTGCTTGTACCAGGGCAGACTGGAGTGGAACGACATCCCTCCGGCGCGGAAGGAGCTGGAGGAGGTGGCGCGGCGGCTGAAGAGGTATCCCCCGTCCAGTGTGGTATGGGATATAGATGATCCGGCCAGGCAGCCGCCCTGGGGGAACAATATCAGCGAGGAGATCACCAGCCTGGCCAACTACTTTGTCACCAGTGACGGCCGGGATCTCATAGAGGTGCTGCGTCTTGCCTTCCGCGATGCGGAAGAGCTGCGGCATTGCATTGAAATTGTGAGCTGAATAAATGCCAGAGGGAGACTTGCAATTTGACAAGTCTCCCTCTGGCATTATGCGTGGTACAGCCTCCAACGCTCCTGATTGGATATATAAAAGCTTTTGGCAACTATTTTTCTGTAAACCATCAAACCTAATCCTCCACGATACCATAGATTGCTTTATCAATGTCCGACAGAATCGTCTCCAAAATGACAAATTCCGCTCGCTCAAATATCGCGGTCACTAAGTCCCCCGAATTTAGCTGCATCTCCATGGATCGTGTCGAACCTCCCTGCTCTATATCGGTTCCCACCACATAGAAACCTTTTCCCCAAGGTTCTTCAATGCCCACTTGAAAACGTTGCACTCCAAACAGCTTCAGTTCATGAACAAGCATCGGAGGGCTTGGACTTTTTAACTGAAGCACCACTTGCTTATTCCGATAATCAACCGTGATGTCCCTCAATTCAAAATCGTGGAACAGGCCCGCTCCCTCCAGATGTTCCAAGAGGTCAGACATAAAACCACCCCTTATCTGTCACAGATTATACTATATTCTGCGGTTTTTGCAAGCTGCTCGGAATAGGAGGGGGCTGCCATTTCAGGTAGATTCTATCCCTGTGCTTCAAAGCCCTGTCCATTTGCTCCGGGCATGGGAGCAATCAATCATGCCTTGCAGTCTTGCGATAGATGCCAGAATAAGCCACTTTTACTCCACCGCTTGCAGCAGCACCAAATCATCGGGGGCGCTGTAGGTCAGAAAGGACAGCCCATGCGTCCAATATTCCTTTTTATCTAGGTAGGAGGTAAACAGCTTCGCGCAGTGGTGGAGTTTATCATCATCATACATTCGTTCCTGACCCGCGGCCATCTGACGGTCGGACTGGTAAATCAGGGATGGCCGCACTGTCACATACAGCGGATCGCTGTGCTCGCCCCCAACAGGCCACTTGTGCTCCTCCTCCCAGGCCTCGATCCGCTCCCGGACGCCCTCCCGGAGGCGGAGCTGATCTCCCACCGCCGCAAAACGGGCTTCCACGAAAGGCCGCAGAGCTTTTCGGGTGCTGGAGGCCATATCGCTGTTCTCATCCTTCACTTCCTCCCGGGTGTAGTACACTCCGCCCGCCGATTCAGCCAGCAGATCGATCCCGTCCGTCCAGCCCGGCTCACAGGGGCACAGTGCATAGCACGCCTCCGCCGTGAAGCCCTCCTGCGTGGACACCCAGAAGTCCCCCATAGGCGTGACCTGCCAGATCTGCCGGATGATTTTGCCGTCCGATGTCCGCAGCTGCTCCCGCAGGGCCAGATGGGGCAGGGCATAGGCGATGTCGCTGAGCGTTCCATAAGAAGACCCGCGCTTGGAAAAGACCATCCCCTCCGCCATCATCACCGGTTGATCCTTGACAAGCTGGATGCCCAAAGGCACCTCGCTCTGCTCGTCATAGCGCCGGAAGCATCGGATCGACACCCGCATACGCTCCTCCACTGGGCCGCCCCAGTCCTCCTCCCGCAGCACAACACGATCCAGGGATACACTGTCATCCCAAAAGTCGTACTGAAAGCCCAGCCCATCCACCAGCGGCAGAACCTCCTCCAGGGGCTGGCCGTGGTAGTCGAAGTCCAGGAAGCTGTACTCACGGCCAAGGCTTGTGGAGTGGGAGGCAAAGAAGTCCTCATCATTGGAGTAGATCCGCACGCTGTGCTCCAGCGCCTGGAGCAGGCCGTACAGATCCCGGAAGTATTCGTCCAGAGCCCTCCCCAGCGCCAGGCCGCTGCGGTTGTCCGCACAGAGCTGCGGTGGCCGGGTCTCCACATAGACTTGGAACTCCTCGCCGTCCAGAGACACAGTGACCAGCGCATCGCTGCCGATCTCCGCGCTGAAGATCACCGTATAGGTGCCCACCTCTACGTCCAGGACCTCGGCCTTGCCGCCGTAGGTGTCTGCGACGTGGGCCAGGGCCATTTCCGAGGTCACGCGCTCCATGTTCCGTTTCTCTTCCTGATACTCCAGATATTTGCAGCTGGATAGAGCGGCCGCGCACAACATAGCCGGCAGGAACGCCAGGATCACACGCCTGGTCACAACTTTTGGCATATTGCTTCTATGCCGCACAGATAGTCCCTCCATGCGTCCTCCTTGCAATCTTCAATGTAGAAATCTCCCTGGCAGTTCTGCGCACATATCAGGAAAAGACATCCTTTACTTCACAAATCAGCGTTTTATATAATCGCATTCCTTCCATAGCAGAGGTTGTAATAGTCCCGGATAAGGTCTGCGAGAGAACCAGTCTGGTATCGAAGCTCGTCCTCCTTTGCCCCCCACACCGCCATCTCGTGATCCCATCGATAAATCGCCCCGCTCTGTGCTTCCCCTCCCTCGACTTTATAGGCAAAAAGGTTCCCGGCGCCATCCGTTCCGAAAAACAGCAGGGAGCCAATCGGATAATTTTCTGAATACGGATAGGCGTTGTACGTTATGATGTCCTCCAATGCCAGGAGCAGATCGCAGTCCCCATCCATTTCCATCAGCATCTCCCGCAGTTCCTGGGGAAATCGGATGCTGGTCTGCTGCTCCGCCTGGGATATTTCCGCCATGCCCGCCGGGGGCCGCGGCCTGATCTCATCGCCATATTTTCGGGTTGTTCTAAACTCATTTACCAATTCAAGGTACATATTGGCCCTCCACGGAGAAAGTTTTACACGCTCAATTATAGTAGGCCATTCCATTTCATGTCAAGATGGTTTCTGGTCTGCATTGGTGAAAGGCAAGGAGACAGTTCCCTACGAAACTGCCTCCTTTGGTGCATATCGGGTATTTCTTAAAGCCAGTCATATAGTTCCACTAACTTGGGATACACTGTTTTTATTACATCGGGCATAGAGTCCACTGATGGGTCAAGAACAAAAACTTCCAAGAATTTCTTTAGCTCCTCACGATATTCTGATTGTGTGGTACAGTTTATAGAGCTAAAAAAATCAAAATCCGCTTTATAGGGAAAGTGTGCAGGCATATTTTCTGCAATCTCTCTTATAAAAAGTTTGACGTCTGTTAAATCACGAAAGCTTGACAATATACTGCCCCCTCTCAATACCCTTGGCGCTTCAAATCCGCCGCCAGCTTTACATAGAACTCCCGCGCATCGAAACCCCGGATGTTCTCCCGGTTCAGGTCCACCACATCGCCGTGGGAGATGCCCCGCTTCCCTTCCGGTTCCAGGAGGGTGAACCGCTCTCCCCACTTGGCCGACTCCACCGACACCAGCCCATCGTTCAGGCCGTCGAAGTGCTTGGCGATGGGGTAGGTCATATTCAGCGGGAATTTGCCACGCTGGGCCTTCTTGCAGTAGGACAGACGCTCTCATACACCACGCCGTGTCATCGGGCATCACCTCGTTCCGGGCCAGGCACGCGCTCTCCGTCAGGTCGGTCACCGCCGCCGCGGACTGCTGCTGGCCGTAGTAGATCGTGGAATGAAGATGATGGTATAATCGGGGTGACAAATCGTTGTTTGAGGAGAAGGAATCAATATATTTAGGCCATCCCGGAAGCACAGGCGCTTTATTTGCCAGTGTACTCGTCATATTCTGACAGAGCTGCGTGCACACGTTCTACCTCATCCAAAATATACGCCTCGATAGCCTCGGCACTCGTATCGAGCTCTGCCGATAGCTCATAGGAACCGATCCTAATGAGACAGGATCTATCCTCTGGCCATGCGGGCTCCCGATATGTGAGCATTATGGAGACGCCATCAGCAGATGATAGTCCGTCATCCAGATAGTGACTGCTATACAGGGGAAGGCAAGCCATACGGCCAGAAATGAGTATAGATATTTTTTGACGCGCATTCCCATCCGCTCCCCACGATCTTCCTATATGGGCCATTGTAGCACAGGAACCGGCGTTTTTCCACTGGGCTTTTCCATGCCGCTCTCAAATGCGTTAATAATAAGAAGTACCAGCTTTCCAGCTGGTACTTCTTCTGCTTTACTCGTTCCTTTTCATTTGCCGAAATTTAATCCAGCGGCTTCATCGTGGGGAACAAAATCACATCCCGAATGGAGTCGCTTCCGGTGAGCAGCATAACGCACCGGTCGATGCCGATGCCCAAGCCGCCTGTCGGGGGCATACCGTACTCCAGCGCGGTGAGGAAGTCCTCATCCATCATACCGGCCTCGTCGTTGCCGCTGAGGCGGTCCGCCACTTCCTTCTCAAAGCGCTGGCGCTGGTCAATCGGGTCGTTGAGCTCCGAGAAGGCATTGCCCATCTCGCTGCGGCAGATAAACAGCTCGAACCGCTCCGTCACCCGTGGGTCCTTGGGCGAGCGCTTCGCCAGCGGCGACACGTCCACGGGGTGCATGGTGATGAAGGTGGGCTGTACCAGCTTTCCCTCCACCTTCTGGTCAAAGCATTCATACAGCGCGTGACCCCAGGTGGGCTCCACGCCGTCCATGTCCACTCCCACGCTCCTGGCGGCGGCTACGGCCTCCTCGTCAGAGGAGATGCCCATAAAGTCCACCCCCAGGTGCTGCTTCACCGCCTCGGCCATGCTCAACCGGGGCCAGCCGGGAGTCAGGTCGATCTCCTCCCCCTGCCACTGGACCTGGTAGCCGCCGCAGATGTCTTTGGCCGCGCCGCTGAGCAGCGCCTCAAACAGGTCCATCATGTCGTTAAAGTCGGCATACGCCTCGTAGAGCTCCACCGTGGTGAACTCCGGATTGTGCTTGGTGTCCATGCCCTCGTTGCGGAAGATGCGTCCCACCTCGTAGACCCGCTCCATGCCGCCCACGATCAGCCGCTTGAGGTTCAGCTCCGTGGCAATGCGCATGTACATGTCAATATCCAGGGTGTTGTGGTGCGTGATGAAGGGCCGAGCGGTAGCGCCGCCGCTGATGGTGTTCAGGACCGGCGTCTCCACCTCCATATAGCCCCGGTTGTCCAGGAAATTCCGCAGGTACTTGATAAAGGCGCTGCGGATCTCAAAATTCCGGCGGACCTCCGGGTTGACGATCAGGTCCACATACCGCTGGCGGTAGCGGGTCTCCTTGTCGGTGAGGCCGTGGAACTTCTCCGGCAGGGGCAGAAGAGATTTCGAGAGAAGCGTGATCTCCCGCCCCCGGACGCTCATCTCCCCCCGCTGGGTGCGGAAGACCTCCCCCCGCACGCCCACGATGTCGCCGATGTCGTACTTCTTAAAGCGGTTGTAGGCGTCCTCGTCCATCTCGTCCTTCCGGGCGTAGAGCTGGATGCGGCCGGACTTGTCCTGGAGGTCGCAGAAGCTGACCTTCCCCATGCCCCGCTTGCTCATGAGACGACCGGCGATGGTGACCTCCGTGCCCTCCAGGGCGTCGAAGTTGTCCTTGATCTCCTGGGCACGGCGGCTGACCACAAATTTTGTCTCCTGAAAGGGGTCCCGGCCCTCGCCCTGGAGGGCGGAGAGCTTCTCCCGGCGGACCTTCAAAATTTCACTGAGGTCCTGCTGGACCTCAGGCGCGGTATTCTTTTCAGCCATATTCTCTCCTCTTTCGTATCCCGGGTTACCTCTCTATTTTGTCGATCCGGTATTTGATCTCCCCGGCGGGGGCGTTGACGGTGACGGTCTCCCCCTCCCGGTGGTTCATGAGGGCCTTGCCGAAGGGGGAGTCCTCGCTGATGATGCCGTGCATGGCGTCCGCCTCCTGGCTGCCCACGATTTTGAAGTTGCGGCTGGCGCCGCCGCTGAGGGCGGTCACGGTGACGGTGGAGCCAATGGTCACCTGGTCGGTGGGCATATCGCCCTCCTCAATGACGACGGCGTGGAGCAGCACATTCTCCAGCTCACCGATCCGGGAGTAGAGCTTGCCCTGTTCGTTTTTGGCCTCGTCGTACTCGCTGTTCTCGCTGAGATCGCCAAAGCCCCGGGCCACCTTGATCATCTCCGCCACCTCGTCACTGCGGGTGGTCTTCAGGTAGCTGAGCTCCTTTTGCAGCTCGTCAAAGCGGGCCTGGCTCATTTTGTACTCTTTTTTCGTACTCATATCGTGCGGTCCTTTCCATCTTCCGTACAGGCCGCCGCAGTCCGGCGGGCCTGCGGCGCTATACTGCTGAGTCTAAGAACCTGTATTCATAACCGGGGGATGCTGGATGGGCAAGGATTTTTTCCGCCAGACAAGGAAATTTTTTGCAGCAATCCTGGCGGATTGCAAGGAAAATTGACGCAGTATGGCGAAAAAAAGACTGCCCAGACAGCGTGCAACGGTTGTGAATACAGGTTCTAATTCTCATTCATAGCATTATATCGGGATTTTTCCGTTCTGTCAACCAGGAATTTCCGCCAGAAGCGTCTCCAGCGGCAAAGCGCCCATGGCATACAGCGCGGCCGTCAGCTGCTCCTGGTCACAGTTGCTCTCCATCTGCGCAGCCACCTCTGCGGGCAGGCACAGCGGCAGTCTTCCCCGCCCCGCCTCACCGCCGGGATAGAGGGCATACAGGATGGGGTTATCCAGCTTCAGATCCGTCCTGGGGGAGAAGAGAACCAGCGCATCCGCCCGGTCCAGCTGGTCCGGCGACGGCTCCAGCAGCAGGGAGATGCCATACTCCCGCCGCAGGTCTCTGGCGAAGCTCTCCGCGCCCCGGGCGCTGAGCAGCACGTATCGGTAGCTGAGGGCCAGGGCCTTGGCGCACTCGGTGACCTCCCTGACCGCCCGCTCGCCGGAGATGGCCACCACCGCCCGGGTGGGCTGGAATCCACCGGACTCCAGCCGCCGCCGGGTCAGCGGCGCCGCCAGCGCCCGGCGCAGGGGCAGGGTGTCGATTGGCAGGATCCCTTGCCGGATGAACAGGGCCGTATAGGGAAAATCCACCGGGAACACGGCGGAACGGGCCCCCGCTTCCCGGAGCATCCGCGCGCCCTGCCGGGCGCGGAACCGGGCCAGCGGCCCGTTTGGCCGGGCCTCCAGGGCCATACGCAGCGTGATAAAGCTTCCACCGGAGAATTGACGCTCGCCGAGCTCGGGCCGCCTGGGGCCCTCTCCATAGATGATATAACCTAACATTCTGATACCGCCTCCCGGTGGACTATATGCCCCGGGAGGCGAATTTATGCCAGCGGCCCCGGAGACATACGTCTCCGGGGCCTTCTACGTCTCCCCAAAGATGCTGCGCATCTTTGGGGAGAGGGGGTATCGCTGCGCTCTGCGCCTCGGTTGTGCGCCTATGGCGCACAATTCGACGCTCGCTCCGCGCAAAGTGTTTTTCCCCACGTACACGCCGCGGGGAAAAACGATTTCATTTTATTTCGCGCCTCCGGGCGCGAAACTCCTGCGGAGGGCTTTTTTATACACTCCCAGCCCCGGAGACACACGCCTCCGGGGCCGGTCAGGGGTTCCTTAATAGGGGATCAGCGCCAGGTTCATGTCCACCTTGCCCTCAATGCCCGGGACGCTGCCGCTGTCGGTATACTGCCATATGCGGTAGTTGTAGTACATATCCGGCTGGTTGCGGCTGTTGTACTGGGCGAACCAGAAGTCGTACCCGGTCAGGCGGCTGAGATCCAGCCGGGTGTAGCCCACCTCCAGCCCCATGTAGATCATGGGCGTATAGCCCGCCTGGGCCACCGTCTCACAGAAGGCGATGGCGCAGTCCGTGAGGGTGTTCTTGTCCACGCCGTAGCTCCGGGCGGTCTTGGAGTAGATCTCCCAGTCGAAGATGACGGGGTACTCCAGGCCGCGGCCGTTCAGCTTCCCGATGGTATACAGGGCCTCCTCCACCGCCTCGGCGGTGTTGATGGCCTGGGAGAAGAAGTACACGCCGGTCTTCAGCCCCGCCGCCTTGGCCCCCGTCAGGTACTCCTCAAACCTGGCGTCGTCGTAGAGCTCACCGGACTCGGCAAACCGTCCGCCCACGCGGATGAGGGCGAACTCCACTCCGGCCTCCGCGACCTTCTGCCAGTCGATGCTCTCCTGATACCGGGCCACGTCGATGCCCCAGGCGGTGGTATAGGCGGGGTCATTGTAGTAGAGGCGGCTGCCGCTGCGGACGAAGAGATCCTTATTGTACGGCGCGGCGGGCACGTCCCACAGCACGGGGATCTGCTTGCCGCCATATGTAATGTAGCCCGAGAGGGAGGGGTCGTTGGGCGCCGAGTAGCCCCGCAGACGGGAGACAATGGCGCACATCTCCGCCCGGCTGATGGCGCTGTCCGGGCGGTAAAAGCGCACGCTGCCTTCGATCTCCCCGGTGGTGACCCCCGCCTCATAGAGGGTCAGGGCATAGGGGTCGTCCACGTCGGCGAAGGGGGATACGCCGCTCTTCAGCTCCAGGTCCATGGCGATGACGGCGATCCGCGCGATGGTCAGCCGGTCGATGGGGGCGTCCAGATTGGCGATCTCCCCCACGGCCACGCACCCCATGCCCTCCGCCAGGGAGAGGTAGTTCCCCGCCCAGTGTCCGGCAGGGGCGTTGCCCGGGTCGACCTTGGTGGCCGCCACAAGCAGCAACTTCAGCGCCTCTCCGGCGGTCAGGAAATTGCCGGGCTGAAAGGTGCCGTCGGGATAGCCGCCCAGGATCTTCTCATAGCTCAGCTCCCGGACGTAGCTGTAGTGCCAGTCGCTCTCCTTCACATCCCGATAGGGGTTGACCCACGCGGAGTAGTCCGGCTTCGGTTCCGCCGGTGTGGAGGGGATGGGCGCGGCTGCGCCCCCGTCCCAGCGGGCGTAGACGCTCAGGGAACCCATGGCGGTCTCCTCCCCCGTCAGGGGCACGCCTCCCGCGGTAAACCAGCCCTGAAATACCGCGCCCGCCTTCGTGGGGACAGGCAGCTGGCCATAGGGGGCCCCCAAGGGGTAGAACACCGTCCGGCTGCCCATGCCGGGGTCGTTCTGGCCGCCGTTTACCTCATAGTCTATGTAGCAGTAGCGGGACAGCCCGTCTTGAAAATTGTAGTCGCCATAGAGGAACAGAAACGCTTCCCTCAGCCGTCGGCTCACCAGATTTTCCAGGACGGCGGTGCCGGAGTGGCACCAGGTGGCGATGGCATTGACGACCTCCGCCTCCGTGTACTGGTCGATCCCATTGATGAGGTAGGAGCACAGCCGGTAGTCGGGGTTGATCCACTGGGACCCCAGGGTATAGGTCATACTGATCAGGGCGTCGTACTGGTACTGGGGGACGGAGATGCCGTATTGGCGCAGAAAGTCGTTGACCTTTGGCTCCTCCAGCTGCACCAGATGGGTCCGCAGCAGCAGGTCTGCCTCCTCCTCGCTGATTCCCATGGGGTAGTCGTTCTGTCCGCACTCCACGCCATAGCCGATATACCACTTCCCGTTGTTGTCGGCGTATGGCAGGGAGCGGAAACCCTCCAGCTCTTTGATCATCGCTATGCACTCCTCGCTGGTGGTGTGGGCTTCCACCGCCAGGGCCGCCCCGGACAGAAGCGTCGTCGTCAGCGCCAGGCACAGCAGCAGGGATAGAAGTTTTTTCAGGGAAGCTCTGCTCTTCATAGGATGTCTCACTTTCTGGAAAATGATTTCACGGTATGGCCCGCAACCCGTCCCGGGCCATCGGCTCGAAAAAAATAAAAGTTTCGACCGTAGTTTACCATAACCGACAAACAAAGGGAACCCCTCCGGCACGAAATTAAGATTTTTGTAACAAAACACCCCCGGGGACCTGCGGTCCCCGGGGGTGTTGGTGATATTTACGAGGTAAACGTATCAGATCCAGAGCTTCGAGACGGAGATCTCCTGGTAGATGCGCTCAATGGCCTCGGCAAACATGGGCGCAACCGTCAGATACTTGATTTTGTCGGAGAGCGAGGCGTCCACCGGCGCAATGGTGTCCAGGAAGGCCAGCTCCTTGATGACGCTGCTGTTGATTCGGTCGATGGCGGGCCCCGAGAGCACGCCGTGGGAGGCGCAGGCGTACACGTTGCGGGCGCCTCCCACCTCCACGATGGCCTTGGCCGCGTTGCACAGGCTCCCCGCCGTATCCACCATATCGTCAAACAGGATGCAATCCTTGCCCTCCACGTCGCCGATGACGTTCATCACCTCACACTGGTTGGCCTTCTGGCGGCGCTTATCCACAATGGCAAGATTCATGTGCAGCTTCTGGGCAAAGGCCCGGGCCCGGGACACGCTGCCCACATCGGGGGACACCACGATCATCTCCTCGCACTTCTCCCCGAATTTCTTGGCGTAGTAGTCCACAAAGACCGGGTTGCCGTACAGGTTATCCACAGGAATGTCGAAAAAGCCCTGGATCTGGGCGGCGTGCAGGTCCATGGTCAGCACCCGGTCCGCTCCGGAGGCGGTGAGCATGTTGGCCACCAGCTTGGCGGAGATGGGGTCCCGGGCCTTGGCCTTCCGGTCCTGCCGGGCATAGCCGAAGTAGGGGATCACCGCCGTCACGCGGCCCGCGGAGGCCCGCTTCATGGCGTCGATCATCACCAGCAGTTCCATGAGATGGTCGTTGACCGGACTGCTGGTGGACTGGATCAGGAATACGTCGGACCCTCGGACGGACTCATAGATGGAGGCGCACACCTCGCCGTCGGCGAAATGGCTGATCTCAGAATTGCCCAGCTGAATGCCGATCAGGCGGCACACGTCCCGGGCCAGTCCTTTGTTGGCGTTGCCGCTGAAGACCTTCATGTCTTTTCCGTGAGAAATCATTTCCAACATCCTCTTTTCATCATAATCATCAGTATATTGTGAGCGGGAAAAACGGGCATGGATCTTCTCTTAGAACCTGTATTCACAACCGTTGGACGCTGCCTGAGCGGTCTTTTCCCCGCCATACTGCGTCGCTTTCCCTTGCAATCCGTCAGGATTGCTGCAAGAAAGCTCCTTGTCTGGCGAAAAAAATCCTCGCCCATGCAGCATCCCCCGGTTATGAATACAGGTTCTTACTTCTTGTATAGGTCCCGTCGGGCTTTTGCCCAGCCGGGCTTGTTCTCCTGGCGCACCCGGGAGATGGCCAGGGCGTCGGGCTCCACATCCTTGGTGACCGTGGTCCCGGCGGCGATGTACGCGCCCTCCCCCACCGTAACGGGAGGGACCAGATTGGTGTTGCAGCCTATGAATGCGTTGTCTCCGATGACGGTGCGGTGCTTGCGGAAGCCGTCGTAATTGGAGGTGATCGTACCGCAGCCAAAGTTCACTCCCGCGCCTACGTCGGCATCTCCCACGTAGGTGAGGTGGCTCATCTTGGTCCCGGGTCCGAACGAGGCGTTCTTGATCTCCACATACGCCCCCACCTTGCACCCGTCGCCCACCCGGCAGTGGGGCCGGATATGGGCAAAGGGCCCCACATGGACATCCTTCCCCAGAACGCTGTCGTAGACCTGGGAGGCGTTGACCACGCAGCCATCGCCGATCTCACAGTCGGCAATGAGGGCGTTGGGCCCGATCTCGCAGTTCTCGCCGATGACGGTGTTCCCCCGCAGGATGGTCCCCGGCAGGATGACGGTGCCCGGTCCAATGGTCACACGGGGGTCGATGTAGGTGTTGTCGATGTCCAGCACCTTCACCCCCGTGCGCTGGTGGAACATGGCGATCTTCTCCTTTACCGCCCGCTGGAGCTGGGCCAGCTCCGTGACCGTGCGGAAGGTGAGCATCATGCTGCCCACCGGCAGCATGGCCTCCCGGATCTCCTCCACCCAGCACCCGTGGGCAAACTCGGCAATGTCCCGCCGGTAGTCCTCCTCCGTACCGGCCACCGCCGCCGCCCCCTCGGGAAAACAGGCGGCAGCGTCCTCCAGATCCTCGCCCCGGCATACAACAAAAAACCGCCGAACGCCTTTTTTCATCCACGCCCGCATACACCAGTTGAGAATTGGGCAGAATAGTGCGTCCTGCAGCATCAGGGGTTTGCCGTTATACGTCTGTGCCTTGTCCTCTGTTAAAAAAATGACGATACATTTCTTGTTCTCCATGGAGAAGCGCCCCCTTCCGCTTGATACCCTTATTATAGCAGAAGCGTCCGTTTATGCAAGGAAAATTTTTTTCTGCGGCGCGGTTTTCTGTTTCTCCCTGTCAAATCCTGCTTTTTGCACAAGGTTTTGGCCCGCAGCAGGGGGGAATTGGGCAGTTTTACAGGGCCGGACCGGGCAGAAGTAAAATTTTTGAAAGAAATTCAAGGATAACGCTTGAATTTGGAAAAGATTTGTTTTACAATGTCCCTGTTAAAAATTGGGCGGATGGAGCGCCCGTCATGGAGGCGGGAGAAAAAACATGCTGGATATTGTCCTGGTGGAACCCGAGATTCCTCCCAACTGCGGGAACATCGCCCGCACCTGCGCCGCCACCGGCAGTCGGCTGCACCTGGTGGAGCCCCTGGGCTTCGACGTCAGCGACCGGGCCGTGAAGCGGGCGGGGCTGGACTACTGGCATCTGGTGGAGGTATCGGTCTATCGCTCATTGGACCACCTCTTTGCGGTCCACCCAGAAGCGGCATCGGACCTGTGGCTGGCCACCACAAAGGCCCCTCGGAGCTACAGCGAGGCGGCCTTCTCCCCGGACTGCTGGCTCTTCTTCGGGAAGGAGACGGCGGGCCTGCCCCGGGAGTTCCGGGAGCGGCACCGGGACAGATGTATCCGGATCCCCATGGTGGACGAGGCCCGCAGCCTCAATCTGGCCAACTCCGCCGCCATCCTCATCTACGAAGCCCTGCGGCAGAACGGATTCCCGGGACTGCTGGATGCAGGAGAGATGGGGAACCCCAGCGTCATTTAGCCAATCAAACCATTTCACCATATTGTTTGAAAGGAGCTGCATCAACTATGAACTACAACAAGAAGACGGTCAAGGACGTAGATGTCAAGGGCAAGAAGGTCCTTTTGCGCTGCGACTTCAACGTCCCCATGGCCAAGGACGGCAGCGGCGTCATTACGGATGACAAGCGCATCCGCGCCGCTCTGCCCACCATCCAGTACCTGCTGGATCAGGGCGCGGCGGTCATCGCCTGCTCCCACATGGGTAAGCCGGAGCCCAGCTTCGAGAAGTGGGCCAAGAAGCAGGCCGAGAAGGGCAAGGACCCCGCCTCCCTGACCAAGGAGAAGTGGGAGAAGTCCCTGGAGGCCCTGTGCATGGAGCCCGTGGCCAAGCGCCTGGGCGAGCTGCTGGGCAGGGACGTGGTCCTGGCCAGCGACGTGGTGGGCCCCGACGCCCAGGCCAAGGCCGCCGCGCTCCAGTCCGGCGAGATCATGCTTCTCCAGAACACCCGCTTTGAGAAGGGCGAGACCAAGAACGATCCCGAGCTGGCCAAGGCCATGGCCGACCTGGCGGGCTCTGACGGCGTGTATGTCTCCGACGCCTTCGGCGCGGTCCACCGGGCCCACGCCTCCACCGCCGGTGTGGCTGCGTATCTGCCCGCCGTGTCCGGGTTCCTGATCCAGAAGGAGCTGGATTTCATCGGCGGCGCACTGGCCAATCCCAAGCGGCCCCTGGTGGCCATCCTGGGCGGGGCCAAGGTGTCCAGCAAAATCGGCGTCATCAACAACCTGCTGGAGATCGCCGACACCATCATCATCGGCGGCGGCATGTCCTATACCTTCGCCAAGGCCCAGGGGGGCACCGTGGGCGACAGCCTGCTGGAGAGCGACTGGCTGGACTACTGCAACGAGATGATCGCCAAGGCCGGGGAGAAGGGCGTGAAGCTGCTTCTGCCGGTGGACACCGTCATTGCCGACAAGTTCGCCCCCGATGCCGACAGCAAGGTGGTCCCCAACGGCCAGATCCCCGACGGCTGGCAGGGCCTGGACATCGGTCCGGAGACCGTCAAGCTGTACTGCGGCGCCGTGAAGGATGCGGGCACCGTGATCTGGAATGGTCCCATGGGCGTGTTTGAGTTCGAGAAATTCGCCGTGGGCACCAAGGCCGTGGCCGAGGCCCTCAGCGAGACGGACGCCATCACCATCATCGGCGGCGGCGACAGCGCGGCGGCGGTGCAGCAGCTGGGCTACGCCGAGAAGATGACCCACATCTCCACCGGCGGCGGCGCCTCCCTGGAGTTCATGGAGGGCAAGGAGCTGCCCGGTGTGGCCTGTCTGCTGGACAAGTAAGCTCCTTTATTATGTAAGAAAGTCATCGGAGAATCTCTTTGAATACCTTCAGCAGGCTAACAGGATTGCCCATGAGGAAAAGCGATTCATTTTTTATTAGCCTACTATAATATATATTATAACAGGAGAAAGATCGACATGAACCGTAGATACCGCAAAACTATCATCGCCGGTAACTGGAAGATGAACAAGACCGCCACCGATACCAAGAAATTCGCCGAGGAGCTCAAGCCCATCCTGCCCCGTGCCAAGTGGTGCGAGGTGGTGGTGTGCGTCCCCTTCGTCAACATTCCCGCCGCCCTGAAGGCATTTAAGGACATGCGCGTGGCCGTGGGTGCGGAGAACCTGTTTTATGAGCCGTCCGGCGCTTACACCGGCGAGGTGTCCGCCGACATGCTCAAGGATCTGGGCGTGAAGTACGTCATCATCGGCCACTCCGAGCGCCGCCAGTATTTCGGAGAGACCGATGTCACCGTCAACCGGAAGGTCCACGCCGCCCTGGAGGCGGGGCTCCATCCCATCATCTGCGTGGGCGAGAGCCTGGAGCAGCGCGAGATGGGCGTGACCATGGAGCTCATCGCCCTCCAGGTGAAGAGCGCGCTGTCCGGCGTGGCCCCCGAGAAGGTGCGCAAGTGCGTCATCGCCTACGAGCCCATCTGGGCCATCGGCACCGGCAAGACTGCCACCGCCGAGCAGGCCGCCGAGGTCTGCACCAATATCCGCGCCGTCATCCGCAACCTGTACGGCGCCCGGGTAGCCCGGTCCATTACCATCCAGTACGGCGGCTCCATGAACCCCAAGAACGCGGCCGAGCTGCTGGCCCAGCCCGACGTAGACGGCGGATTGATCGGCGGTGCGGCCCTGAAGCCCGATCAGTTTGTGGATATTATCAACGCGGCCAATCAGGAGTAAACGCGGCAAGCGGTACCCGCCGGGCGGCGGGTACCGCCGTGTGCCTAAACGGGGTACGCCGTCGGGCCGATGTCCGCATTGGCCCGACCGGAACCCCAAAAGACTGAAAATTTCGAGGTTACTATGAACAAGACGCCTACTACTCTGATTATTATGGACGGCTTCGGCCTGCGGAATGACTCCGACGGGAACGCTGTCATCCATGCGAAGACACCGGTCCTGGATAAGCTGTTTGCCGAGTGCGAACACACCACCCTCTCCGCCTCCGGACTGGATGTGGGCCTGCCCGACGGGCAGATGGGAAACAGTGAGGTGGGCCACACCAACATCGGCGGAGGCCGCGTGGTCTATCAGGACCTGCCCCGGATCACCCGCGCCATCCAGGACGGGAGCTTCTTTGAAAATCCCGCCTACTGCGCCGCCATGGACGCCTGCCTGCAAAACGGCAACGCCCTCCACCTCTACGGGCTTCTCTCCGACGGCGGCGTCCACTCCCACAACACCCACCTGTGGGCGCTTCTGGAGATGGCGAAGCGGAAGGGGCTGACGAGGGTGTATATCCATGCCTTCCTGGACGGCCGGGACGTCTCCCCCACCAGCGGCAAGGACTTTGTAGCCGAGACGGTGGAAAAGTGCAGGGAGATCGGCGTGGGCAAGATCGCCACCGTCATGGGCCGGTACTACGCTATGGACCGCGACAAGCGCTGGGACCGCGTGGAGCAGGCCTATGACGCCATGGTCTACGGTCAGGGGGAGCAGAACTGCGACCCCGTGGATGCCGTGGCCAAGAGCTACGCCAACAACGTCACCGACGAGTTCGTGGAACCCGTCGTCTGCGACAGCGAGGGAACCATCGGCGACAACGACAGCATTATCTTCTTCAACTTCCGTCCCGACCGGGCCCGCGAGATCACCCGCGTGTTCGTGGACCCGGAGTTCGACGGCTTCAACCGGGAGATCTTCCCCCTGACCTACGTTTGCACAACGGAGTACGACGCCACCATGCCCAACGTACTGGTGGCCTTCCCCCGGAACCCGGTCAGGAATGGCCTGGGCGAGTATCTCAGCCGGATGGGGATGACCCAGCTGCGTATTGCTGAGACAGAGAAGTACGCCCATGTGACCTTCTTCTTCAACGGCGGCTCCGAGGAGGTCTTCCCCGGCGAGGACCGGGTGCTGGTGGCCTCCCCCAAGGTGGCAACCTACGACCTCCAGCCGGAGATGAGCGCATTCGAGGTGACCGACAGGTGCGTGGAGCGCATTGAGTCCGGCAATTACGATGTGATTATCCTCAATTTCGCCAACTGTGACATGGTGGGCCACACCGGTGTATACGAGGCCGCCGTAAAGGCGGTAGAGACGGTAGACGCCTGCGTAGGCCGCGTGGTGGACGCCACCCGGGCCATGGGGGGCATTGCCATGATTACCGCCGACCACGGCAACGCGGAAGAAATGCGCAAGCCGGACGGTTCCCCCATGACCGCCCACACCACAAATCTGGTCCCCTTTATCCTGGTAGGTGCGGATGCCAAACTCCACGCCGGGCGCCTGGCAGATATTGCCCCGACGATTCTGGACATCATGGGCCTTGCCTGTCCGCCGGAGATGGATGGGAAGAGTCTGATTGATTGATTCCCCCGGAGGGGCGCGGCCAGCGCCCCTCCTCGCGAGGAGTGCGGAGCGATAGAACGAAAAATTTTTTAGGAAAATTGAATTTGCCTATTGCATTTCTTGGAGAAGTGTGGTAATATAAATAAGCTGTCCGAAAGGACATGCGCCGTTAGCTCAGCTGGATAGAGCGTCTGGCTACGGACCAGAAGGCCGGGGGTTCGAATCCCTCACGGCGTGCCAAAAGCCCGGAGAAATCGCACGATTTCTCCGGGTTTTTGCAACTTTTTGAGGTGCTTCCTTTCTGCGGTTTTTAGTTGACCCAGATTTTGACCCATACGGGGAAACTACTGGATAGCACCGGAGAGGAAGCTACTGACTGTATTGGCTGCTTTGGTCTGCATGGCGGTTGTCACGTGGGCATAGGTATCCAGGGTGAAGCCTGCGGAGTAGTGGCCCAGCATGGAGGACAGAGTTTTCACATCTACGCCATTCTGGAGGGCCAGGACGGAGAATGTGTGGCGCAGGCTGTGGAAGGGAATTTTCTCCAGCCCGGCCCGCTTCAGCACCCGCTGGAGCTTATGCAGGACGCTGTCTGGGGAGATTGGGCCTCCCGTCGGGGATGGGAAGACGTATTCGCTGGTGCTGCCCTGTTTCATCTGTTTGAGCAGCTCAACGGTGTCCTTCCCTACCGCTATGTTGCGGTAGGAATTTTTTGTTTTCAGGGGCGCTTCCACAACTGCGCCGTTCTGGCGGAGAATCTGCCGTTGGACGCGGATGATTCCTTTTTTCAGGTCAATATCGCTCCATTTGAGTCCCAGCAGTTCACCCCGCCGCAGGCCGGTGGAGAGATCAATGTAGTACAGTTCAAATACTCCGCTGCGCTTTGCTTCCTCGAAAAATGTCGTAAGGCAGTCCAGAGGAAGAATTTTCATTTCCTTCTTCTCCAGCTTCGGGAGGGCACAGCCTCTGGTGGGATTCATAGCGATAATCCTCTGCTCTACTGCACAGTTGCAGGCGGAGGAGATCATCTGGTTGATGTTGCGGACGGTCTTGACGCTGAGACCCTTTGGTTTGCTGCGGGCTTCGATACGGTCTACCCTTCCTGATTCCAGGAGCTTTTTGTAGAGCTTTTGCAGATCCATGGAGGTCAACTTCTCCAGTAGGATGTTCCCGACTGCTGGCTTAATGTGGTTTTCGATGAAGCCACGGTAGGTCTTGTGGGAGGATGGCCGGATACTCAGCTTGGCGTAGTCCTCTAGCCAAGTGTCCAGCCATTGGCCTACGGTGTACTGACCTGCTTTGCTGGGGTCTAGAACAGCGCCTTCCCCGATTGCCTTCTTGAGTTTTTCATTGACCTCTGCCTGGGTCCTGCCCAGGACATTTTTGTAGATGGCTTTGCCGGTTTCCGGGTCACGGCCCGCGGTGTAGCGGCCTTCCCAGCGACCATCCTTTCGCTTGCGGATATTCCCTCCTCCGTTCGCTCGTCGCTTTGACATGTGCAGCACCTCCTTTTGGACTACACACACTACCACACTCTGGCGGGAATAGCTACCGAACGGCGGGAGAGTTATCAGAAAGTTTTTATTTGCTCCAAGGTGATGGTTGCCTTATTATTTATACATTTCCTCTGTCCTACAGGCAGGATAACTGGGTGAAATTTGCTCAAATCTCGCCTAGGCGCCAGGCAGGCGCTGGCGAAAGCCTTGTCAGATGGGATTTTGTTGGTTATGCGGCGCCACAAGTGGCGCCGGGGTATCCAAATTGGCGCCGTTCGTCAAAACGCCCAACCCGTTGCCCCGCCCCGCATTGCGGGACGGTGTGAACCGAGGTGGCAGCCAAAAGGCGCCACCTCTTTTACCTGCACCTTTTTCTTCACCCAACTGCAGCCCCTTGTCCGGCGTTTTGCCGAAGTTTTACCTTGCCGAAATCCGTCCGCACAGCGCTCACACGGAGGCTTTTGCAGGTGGAGGTAGTTGGGGTGCTGCCCTGCTCCGGAAAGTGGCACACAGGGTTTCACGTGGGCTGACAGGGGGTGCCTCCTCTCTTTTCCCTCTCTTTGTTTACACTGGTGCAATTTCTGAATAGCACATCTATCTTTCTTCCCAGCAAAACTCCAACTTTCCTTTTTCGCCCATCTATGCTATAATCTGCTTAAATTCCACCAACATGAAAGGCGGGACCGCTATGATCACCGGCGAACTGAAAAACAGGATTGACGCGCTCTGGGAGACCTTCTGGACCGGCGGGCTGACAAACCCGCTGACCGTCATCGAGCAGATCACCTACTTGATGTTCATCCACGACCTGGACGCTCTGGACGACACCCGGGCCAGGGAGGCCGTCATGCTGGATCTGCCCTATACCAGCCTTTTTGGCGCAGACCAGCGCCAATACAAGTGGTCCGTATTCCGGGACCTGCCCGCCGCGGAGATGTTCCATATTGTCCAGAACGGCGTGTTTCCCTTCCTGAAGACCCTGGGCTCCGGTCCGGACAGCGCCTACTCCAAGTACATGGGCGACGCCATCTTCATGATCCCCACGCCCCAGAAGCTCAGCCAGATCGTGGACCAGATGGACGCGCTCTACGCCTCCGGGCTGGCGGCTCCGGACATCCGGGGCGACGTGTACGAGTACCTGCTCTCCAAGCTCTCCACCGCCGGGACCAACGGGCAGTTCCGCACGCCCCGGCATATCATCCGCATGATGGTGGAGCTGCTCTCCCCCGGCCCGGACGAGATCATCTGCGACCCGGCCTGCGGCACCAGCGGCTTTTTGGTGGCGGCGGGGGAGTATCTGAAGGAGAAGCATAAGGACGAGATCTTCTATGACCCCGCCCGGCTGGCCCACTACAATACCGGAATGTTCACCGGCTACGACATGGACCGGACCATGCTCCGCATTGGAGCCATGAACATGATGACCCACGGGGTGGAGGACCCCGCCATCCAGTACAAGGACAGCCTCAGCGACCAGAACGCCGACGCGGACAAGTATACCATGATCCTGGCCAATCCGCCCTTCAAGGGCAGCCTGGACGCGGACATCGTAGCCCCGGGACTGCTGAAGGTATGCAAGACGAAGAAGACCGAGCTGCTGTTTCTGGCGCTGTTCCTGCGGATGCTGAAGGTGGGCGGACGGTGCGCGTGCATCGTGCCGGACGGGGTGTTGTTCGGGTCCTCCAAGGCTCATAAGGACATCCGCCGGGAGCTGATTGAGAACCACCGGCTGGAGGCCGTCATCTCCATGCCCTCCGGGGTGTTCAAGCCCTACGCCGGGGTGTCCACGGCGGTGCTGGTGTTCACCAGGACGGGGCACGGCGGCACGGATCAGGTGTGGTTCTACGATATGTGGGCCGATGGGTTCAGTCTGGACGACAAGCGGACGGCGGTGGCGGAGAACGACATCCCGGACATTGTGGCGCGGTTCCATAATCTGGCAGCGGAGGAGGGCCGGGAGCGGACAGTGCAGTCCTTCCTGGTGCCCAAGGCGGAGATCGCGGAGAACGGGTATGATCTGTCCATCAACAAGTACAAGAAGACGGCGTATGTGCCCGTGGAGTATCCGCCAACCAGTGAGATTTTCACCCAGCTACGGGAGCTGGAGGCGGAGATTGCCAAGGGGCTGGAGGAGTTGGAGGGAATGGTGTGATGGCGAGGCTGGATGAAATCTGCACACTCAATATGGGACAATCGCCGGAATCTTCTTCCTATAATAAAGAAGGTGATGGACTTCCCTTTTTTCAAGGAAATGCTGATTTTGGCCTTTTGCATCCTACGGCACGAATTTGGTGCAGTTCTCCGACAAAAATTGCTCATTCGGGTGATATATTGATTTCTGTCCGTGCACCGATTGGCGCATTGAACATTGCAGATACAAAATGTTGTATTGGGCGCGGACTTGCTGCTTTAACGGTTAATAAGAAGAGTTGTTCAAGAAAATATTTGTGGTATGCGATTGGTAGTAAAGTTGATGAATTAAATTCAAAAGGAACCGGCAGCACATTCAAGGCAATAAGCAAAAACGTTCTGGGAGAGACAGAAATCCCGTTGCCAGAGCTTTATGAGCAGAAAAAAATTGCAGCTATTTTGGATAACGTTAGCAAATTGCTCTTCCTCCGCAAGCAGCAGCTTGCTAAACTGGATGAATTGGTCAAGACGCGGTTTGTGGAGATGTTTGGGGACCCAGTGACTAACAATTTTGGTTGGATGATGCAGGTACTTGGTGACAATTTAGAAATACAAGGTGGATACGCTTTTAGAAGTGAGGGATTCAAAATTGCAGGGATTCCTGTACTCCGAATAGGAAATATCAACTCTGGGCATTTTTTGCCAGTAAACATGGTCTTCTGGCAAAATGATTCAACACTTAATCGATACAAAGTATATCCAGGAGACTTAGTAATTTCCTTAACTGGTACTGTTGGCAAAAACGATTATGGCAACGTGTGCATTTTAGGAAATGAATACCCCCAATATTATTTGAATCAGCGGAATGCCAAGTTGATTCTTAAACCACCTCTAAACAAATATTATCTATCTGAGCTTTTGAAATTTGACAAAATTAAGTCCCAACTTACGGGGATTAGCAGAGGTATTCGACAATCAAATATTTCGAACAAAGACATACTTAGTTTGTCTGTTCCAATTCCACCTATAGAAACGCAGAATGAATATTCAGCCTTTCGGGTGAAAACAAACAGATATACATTGACAATTCAGAGAAGTCTTGATAGACTAGAAACATTGAAAAGGGCTTTGATGCAGAAGTATTTTGGGTGAATTCAATATGGAACAATACTACATAGCAAGTTTAGCAAAAAATAATGAGGAATTGGAAATCAAAGCTGTTTCCCCAATAAGTCAGCAAGAATACATAGAGTTATTTGAAAGTTTCAGTTTCACCGGTTTTTACGAAATTTGTCGAAGCATTAAAAATATGACATTTAGAGAGTGCACGTGATTTAGAACAATATTTGCGTACATTGCACCACTCGAATTTGCCATATGACGACTCAGAAATTTCTAAACACTTAACCACAGGGAATAAGTTGTTGATAAATTTTCTTTCATTCATTAGAACTTTTCAAGATGTGATAAATCATGCTATTTCTCAAAAGAGTGTCTCGGATTCAAAAGAATTTAAAATCTTGGATAGTGCGTTATATGATGATTTGTTTGGATATAGATTTTTTTCGAGGATGAGGAATTACGTCGTTCATTACAACATGCCGCTAACTACTATAGTAAATTCAGAATCAGGCATAGATATGTTCTGTAATCGTTCTCAGTTACTTCAATATGGGAAATGGAATACAGTGAAAAAAGAAATTGAGCAACTGCCGGAAAAAATTGACATTGTCCCTTATATTACGGAAGTAAAAGTAGCAATAACAACCTTATACTTGAAATCGCTTGAAACAATCGTAACACCTGCATTTGAGGCTAATCAAAAAATATCAGAAATTTGCCGAACAAATAATATATCAACACCCGTCATCCTCATTATACATGAAGGGGAAAAAACGCCAACAATTAAACCCCTACCGTTACAATTACTTAAAGATTTCTTTGAAGATTTGAAAAATCACCCCAATTATGAAATAGAAATAATTCCTGCCGAATAGAGGTGACCCCCATGCCCAACTTCACCCCCTACCAAACCACCCAATTCCAATCCTTCGCCCCCGCCGCCCTGACGGCAGAGCGTCTTTACGCCATTGACCCCGCCGCCTGCGCCATGAACTGCTGGCGGGCCATGGAGCTGGCGGTAAAGTGGATGTACGCGGTGGACAAGCAGCTGGTCTTGCCCTACAAGAAGGACCTCTGCATCCTCCTGAGCACGGCGGAGTTCAAGGCCCTGGTGGATGACCAAAACCTCCTCCGGCGGCTGGACTTCCTGCGCCGTTTAGGCAATACCGCCGCCCACAGCGGCAAAAAGATCTCCAGAGATCAGGCCCGCCTGGCTCTGGAGAATCTGTTTTATTTCCTGGATTTCATCGCCTGCTGCTACGACCCGGCGTATGAGCCCCACGACTTCGACCCCGCCCTGCTGCCCGCGGAGCCTCAGCCGGTCCCCCCACCCGCCCCGGCGGTGGATGTGGAGAAGCTGCTGGCAGAGAATGCCGCCCTGCGGGAGCAGCTGACCCGGCGGCGGCAGGAGCAGAAGCCCGCCTATGTTCCCAAGCCTCTGGACCTCACCGAGTACGAGACTCGGAGGCTATATATCGACGCTATGCTCCAGGACGCGGGCTGGACAGAGGGCGTGGACTGGCTGAACGAGTACCCCGTGGAGGGGATGCCCAACGCCTCCGGCCGGGGGGCTGTGGACTACGTGCTGCTGGACGACGACGGTCGGCCCTTGGCCCTGGTGGAGGCCAAGCGTACCTGTAAGGACCCGGCGGCGGGCCGCCAGCAAGCCAAGCTGTACGCGGACCTGCTGGAGCAGAGATTCGGACGCTGTCCGGTGATCTTTCTGACCAACGGCTTCGATACCCGCATCTGGAACTACCCCTATTATAACGAGCGTCCGGTCTCCGGGATCTACGCCAAACGGGACTTGCAGAAGGAGTTCAATAAGCTGACCCTCCGCGCCCCTCTGGAAAATGTATCGCCTCGGGCGGACATCGCCGGGCGGTACTACCAGGTGGAGGCGGTAAAGGCCGTCTGCCAAGCCTTCGGAGCGGAGAACCGCCGGAAGGCCCTGCTGGTGATGGCCACCGGTTCCGGCAAGACCCGGACCATCATCTCTCTGGTGGAGGTTTTGCTGCGCAGGGGCTGGGTGAAAAATGTGCTGTTCCTGGCGGACCGCACCAGCCTGGTGACCCAGGCCAAGCGGGCCTTTGTGAACCTGCTGCCGGACCTGAGCCTCACCAACCTCTGCGAGGACCGGGAGGATCTGACCGCCCGGGCGGTGTTCTCCACCTACCAGACCATGATGGGCTGTATTGACGATGCCCGGGATGAGTCCGGCGGAAAGCTGTTTACGGTGGGGCATTTTGACCTCATCATCGCGGACGAGGCCCACCGCAGCGTCTATAAGAAATATCAGGCGATCTTTGACTAGGGCTTGTTTGAAAAATAAATATTGCACAAAGAGGTTGGGTGTGCAAAAAT
>CAJUPS010000031.1 GCA_910588045.1 uncultured Oscillospiraceae bacterium
GCCGCCCTCGCAGTCGATGAAGTTGTTGACCATCTCGTGGACCCGGCTCTTGGGCTCCAGGAAATCCGTGTTCAGGAGCAGGTCCCGGACCCGGTCCGCATACTTGGAGGCGCGGAAGAAGTAGGCCTCCTCCTCCGCGTCCACCACCTCCCGGCCGCAGTCGGGGCACTTGCCGTCTTTGAGCTGGCTCTCGGTCCAGAAGGACTCGCAGGGCTTGCAATACTTGCCCTTGTAGGAGCCCTTGTAGATGTCGCCGTTGTCGTATATCTTCTTGAAGATCTTCTGGATGGCGGCCACATGGTAGTCGTCGGTGGTGCGGATGAAGCGGTCATAGGAGATGTTCATCAGCTTCCACAGGTCCAGCACCCCGCCGGGGGCGGTGACAATGTTGTCCACGAACTGCTGGGGCGTGACCCCGGCCTCCCGGGCCTTGTCCTCGATCTTCTGGCCGTGCTCGTCGGTGCCGGTGAGGAACATGACCTCGCAGCCGGTCAGGCGCTTGTAGCGGGCCATAGCGTCGGTGGCCACGGTGCAGTATGCCTGGCCGATGTGGAAGCGGCTGGAAGGGTAGTAGATAGGGGTGGTAATATAATAGCGTTTGTTGTCCATGGGATGGAATCCTCCGAATTTCTATTTTAGGATTGCGTTACATTCGTCCGCCCGGTCCAACCGGACGGCTCCGGAGGACCATCAGCAGGAACGTGACAGAGTACCGCCCGTCAGCTGTTCCCATTGCATCGCCCCCTTTTTTCGTAGTATGCCCAATGTACCACAAATTCCCAACCTTTACAAGTGCCCCGGCCCCGGATTTTCCAAAAAATTGCATAAAAAGAGGCATGAAGCCCCGTTGCCCCGCATAGGCTTGTCAGAGAGGGGGTGCGGGCATGGAGCGTCTGCCGCTATACTGCCAGGGAGAGCGCCGGGGGGAGGTCACCCTGGCCCTCTGGGGGCCCAACGGGGCCAGGATGGAGATCATCGCGTCTGCGGACGACCCCGGGGACGGGCTATACCGCGCCTTTTTGCAGGGGGAGCAGGGGGAGCTCCCCCTGGGGGTGCTGGCCCCGGAGGAGGGACGGCTGCGGGTGTGCCGGAGGCTCTACCACCGGGACCTGACGCCCCTGGGGAAGCTCCTGCGGGGGGAGGCCCGGCGGTCCTTCCGGTTCGAGGAGGCGGGGAGCTGCTGGCGGGAGACCCGCTGCCCCGCCCAGCTATTCAAGAGCGGTTTCCTCCGGCAGAGGCTGCAATCCCACGGGTGCGCCTGGTGGCGGCGGGAGCGGGGACTGCTGCTGCTGGCCCTGCCGCTGGAGGAGGGGAAGCCCTTCCCGCTGGAGGCCCTGTTCTGCCTGGGGCGGATGGAATGCGTGGAGGGGCGGCGGTGCGTGGTGTACGCCTTCCGGGAGGAGGAGCCGGTGCTTTGGGAGAAAGGGTAAAAAATTGGCTGTATGCCCCTTCCTTTTGCTGGAAAATCGTGCTATAATGAATATCGTCTTACAAATTCCTTGTATAGCTCAAAAACCGGCTGGATTTCCAGGTCCAGCAGGCTGTCAAAGGGCCGTGTTTCCGTCAGATACCGCACGAATCTGGCCCCCAGATAGTAGCCCGTGTCGCCGCGCCCGTGGTAGGAGCACCAGTCGCCGAAATACCGCTGGGTGAACTGGGTCATGGAGGGAAGGTCCTGGTTGAAGTCTGCCAGGAGCTGGCGGAAATGCTCGTCGCACCAGGGGAGCCAGCCATCCTTGTCCTGGTGGTAGTATGCAGCGTCGCCGACAAGGGTTTGCTCGAAGTACATGGCGATGCCCTCGGTGAAGAGCTGCCAGACGAAGTTTTTCGCACTGTCGGCGGATTCGCGCTCAAGGACGCCGTACTGGGCCTGATAGACGTGGCCCAGTTCATGATAGAGCAGGCCGTACATGTCGTCCAGGCCCTGCCAGCCCAGCTCCAGGATTTTTTCCACCCCCAATAAAATCGCGTCCCGCCCGTTCACCCGGGTGACCCATCCGGCGGCGCAGCATAGGCCCAGGTATAGCACGATGTCCACGTCCAGCGTCCGCCCAAAGCAGGCGGAGACCCGCTGGTCCAGGTCCTCCGTGACGGCGGCGAAATTTGCTTGCAGGATGGGCAGACCCGGGTTTTGGGGAACGGCGTTGAGGATGGGGAGAAAGTCCTTTTCAAAGGTATATTGTCCGCTTTCCAGGTACTGCTTTACCTCGTCCGTGAATATATGGGTACAGCCGGGAAAGACGGAATGGATGTAAACCTCCCATTTGTCGTAGGCAAATCCCGCCGTGGAAAACAGGGCCGGGATTTGTTGGGAAGCGTCAAGGATCCGCATCATGATGATCACCTCATCGTCATTGTATCACAGGGCGTTTGCGCCGTCTACATATTTTACAACCGAAAAAGGAGGAACCCGCCATGAAATGTCCCTATTGCGGCTACAAGGAGAGCAAGGTGGTGGACAGCCGTCCCGCCGACGAGGGCAACAGTATCCGCCGCCGCCGGGAGTGTCTGGCCTGCGAGAAGCGGTTCACCACCTACGAGACCATGGAGTCCCTGCCCATGGTGGTCATCAAGAAGGATGGCAGCCGCCAGAGCTTCGACCGGAACAAGGTGCTGGGCAGTATGCTCCGGGCCTGCGAGAAGCGGACGGTGTCCATGGCGGACTTGGAGCGGATGACCGACGAGATTGAGCAGAATTTGCAGAATAACCTGGAGCGGGAGATTCCCACCGAGATGGTGGGGGAACAGGTGATGGACAAGCTGCGGGATACCGACGAGGTGGCTTACGTCCGCTTCGCCTCCGTGTACCGGCAGTTCAAGGATATACACACCTTCATGGATGAACTGGCTAAGCTGCTGGCGGAGAAGTGATTGTGATAACGTCTTTTCTAAGACGCGCATAAAATCTGCTGAATAATGACACCCGAAAGGGCTGTAGCAATTCGTTGCTATGGCCCTTTTCTCTTGTTTATCCCTAATTCAGGCCCTTCCGGGGAATTGTCCAACTGCTGAAGCGGCCGGATAAACGGAAAGATTCCTGAATGAAACGGGAGAGGACCGCAGCGGCAATAAAAGGAGTTGCGATTGCTGCCGCAATCCTCTACAATATCCCTAACAGGAAGCTGCGTTGACGGATGTTGGTCCCGCAGCTCCAGGAAGGACAGGGAGGAAAAAATCTATGGCAATGGACCGTCTCATCGGGATCCTGGCCATCCTGCTGCGGGAGGAGAAGGTCACGGCGGCCCAGCTGGCCGCCCGGCTGGAGGTGGACAAGCGGACTATCTACCGGGACATGGAGCGGCTGTGTCGGGCGGGGATTCCCCTGCGCTCTGAGCGGGGGAAGAACGGAGGGATCTCTATCATGGAGGGCTATGCCATCCACTCCACGCTCCTGACGGATGCGGACAGAGGGGCCATTCTGGCGGGACTGCGAAGTCTGGACAGCGTATCCGGCACGGGGTACTACCGGCGACTGATGGAGAAGCTGCCCCGGTCCGAAGAGGCGGCGGCGGACGACTGTGTGGTCATCGACCTGTCCAGCTGGTACGGGCCGGTGCTGGCCCCCAGGCTGGAGGAGTTGAAGGATGCCTGCGCCCGGCGCAGCGTGGTACGCTTCACCTACTGCGCCCCGGGGGGAGAGAGCCTGCGGGAGGTGGAGCCGGACAAGCTGATTTTCCGCTGGTCCAGCTGGTATCTCTACGGTTGGTGCCGGAAAAGAAGGGACTGGCGGCTCTTCAAGCTCAACCGGATGGTGGATGTGGCCGTGCTGGAGGCAACGTTTGCGCCCCGGGACGCCCCCTGGCCCATCACGCCGCCGGAGAGGGTGTACCCCGGCGCACTGGTGGCGCTGATCCGCTTCGACCCCGCCGCCCGGTGGCGGCTCATCGACGAGTATGGCATAAAGAGCTTCACCCGAGCGGAGGACGGGTCTCTCCTGTTCCGGAGGGGCTTTCCGGACCGGGCGGAGCTGATCCGCTGGGTACTGAGTTTTCGGGACCAGGCGGAGCTCCTGGAACCGGTGGAGGTGCGGGAGGAGCTGCGGAAGCTGGCGGAAATTCTCCTGAGGAAATATGACAGATAGTTGTCATGTTTTGTGTGGTATAGTAGAAACATAACACAAAAGGAGGACAGTGCCATGATAGAATCCAGGTGCGGCATTCTATGCGGCGAGTGCGCGTATAGGGACAGTACGGGATGCAGCGGGTGCGTGCAGATTGACAAGCCCTTTTGGGGCGAGAGCTGCCCGGTCAAAAGCTGCTGCGAGGGGAAGGGCTTCGCCCACTGCGGACAGTGCCCGGAATTTCCTTGCGAGCTGGCGAATCAATTTGCTTACGACCCCAAACAGGGGGACAACGGCCTGCGCCTGGAGCAGTGCCGGAAGTGGAAGGCGGAGGCGTGAGATGGCATCCAGTCAGAGTTATGTATCGTTCGCCATGGAGCAGATGGCTGGGGCGGGGACCATTACATATCGCCGGATGTTCGGAGAGTACGGCCTGTACTGCGACGGCAAATACTTCGGCGTGATCTGCGGGGACCGGGTGCTGGTGAAAATCACCCCCGCCGGGGAGGCCCTTCTCCCGGACTGCCCCCGGGGCATCCCCTACGAGGGCGGCGGGGAGATGTTCCTGCCGGACGTGGAGGACCGGGAGACGTTGACGGAGCTGGTCCGAGTGACCTGCGCGGCCCTGCCGGAGAGAAAGCCCCGGAAGAAAGCGGCGAAAAAGGAGGGATACCATGGACAAGATTGATTACAAGAAGACGGAGAAATACCTCTACCTCCCCAAGGCCCCGGCCATCGTCCGGGTGCCGGAGATGGTCTTCTTCGCCGTGGACGGCGCGGGGGACCCCAATACCTCTCCGGACTACCGGCAGGCCATGGAGATCCTCTACGGCCTGAGCTTCACGGTGAAAATGAGCAAGATGTCCGGCGAGGCGCCGGAGGGCTATTTCGAGTACGTGGTCCCGCCACTGGAGGGCCTTTGGTGGACCGATGCCCCCGGTTTTGACGGCCGGGCCCCGGCGGACAAGGGCGATTTCCGCTGGACCAGCATGATCCGACAGCCGGATTTCGTGGACGAGGAGATTTTCGCCTGGGCCCTGGAGCGGCTGGCGAAGAAGAAGCCGGAGCTGGATTTAAGCAGGGCCCGTTTCCTCCGCTGGGAGGAGGGGCTGTGTGCCCACATTCTCCACGTTGGACCCTATGACGCCGAGCCTGCAAGCATTGACAAGCTAAGTGCCTTTACGGAAAAAGAGGGCTATTCCGCCGATTTTTCCGATGTCCGGCGGCACCACGAGATCTATTTGGGGGACCCCAGGCGGACCGCGCCGGAGAAGCTGAAAACCGTCATCCGCCACCCGGTCAAAAAGGTCTGACGAGCAAAATAGAAAAAATCTCTTGACATACATAGATTACCTAGGTATACTATACCTAGGTAATCTATGTATTTATGGGGAGGTTTTCTTATGGCGAAAAAGGACGTGGCCGGGACGGCCATGCTGGTGCTGGCGCTGCTGAAGCAGAGGGAGATGTACGGCTATCAGATCATAGAGGAGCTGGACCGCCGCAGCGAACACGTATTCCAGATGAAGGAGGGCACCCTGTACCCGGTGCTTCACGGCCTGGAGAAGGACCGGTTGGTCACCGCGCGGGAGGCGGTGACGGAGCAGGGGCGGACCCGGCGGTACTACGCTGTGACGGAGCGGGGCCTGCGGGTCCTGGAGGAGAAGGAGCGGGAGTGGCGGACGTTTTCCAAGGCGGTGACGGCCATCCTGGCCGGGGCGTGAGGTCATGAACCGCTTGGAATGGCTGGATACAGCCACAAGGAAGATCGTCTTCCGCCCGGACCGGAAGGCCGTCCGGAAGGAGCTGGCGGCCCACTTTGAGGACCTGCGGGAGGCCCGCGGGCTGGACGAGGAGGCCGCCACAGCGGCCATGGGCGACCCCGTGGAGCTGGCGGAGGAGCTGGGGCGGCTGCACCGGCCCTGGTGGGGCTGGCTGTGGCGGGTAAGCCGGATAGCGCTGCTGCTGGCGGTCGTCCTGTGGTTCTTGTGCGCGCGCGAGTATGGCTTCGGGGAGTTCAAGAGATGGATGTACAATATGCCGCAGCTGCCAAAAGAGACCACGGACAGCTACCTCACCGTCGGCGCCGGGACAGTATCCGTACTGGAGACCTGGCGTCCGGTGGGTACGAAGGAGCTGGGGCATTACCGCCTTTCCGTCCCCAGCGCCTGGCTGGAGCAGGGGGTCGATGCGGGCATAGACGAGGATGGCAGATCGTTCCAGAGACCCGTATGTCGGCTGAAGATATGCCTCCGGTTGGACACCTGGAAATTCTGGGCTGTCGCCCCCCGGAAAGGGGAGATGATCCCTGCGGTCCTGGACAGCGAAGGGCGGCGGTACGACCTGGGATACTGCAACTGGAGAACTGATGCCGGAGAGACCTGTTGCAGCTCTTGGCAGGGGCCCTTTACCACCTGGTATCATGTGGCCCTGGAGCTGCCGGGGCCGGAGGACGTGCCCGAGTGGGTGGAGCTGTCCGTGGGCTATGGCGGGGGCACGGTCCGGGTCAGCCTGGAATCGGAGGTGATGTCATGATGGTACGAAAACACCGTTTCCGCGCCCTCCGGAACCTGCTGCTTGCCGTTCTGTTTCTGACGATTTCGTGGTGGCGCATGGGGTGTCCCATGCCCACGCGGACCATGGAGTTTCACCACAACGAGGAAATTCATCTCATTGACCGCTCCACCATCGTCCTCACCTGCGAGAGCGAGGGGGAGGGTGAGCTGGGCGACCCGGTAATGCTGGTAGGCGTGTCAAGCCGCACTATCCAGACCTACTCCGATACCCATCCCTTCAACATCTGGCCCAAAAATCCGGAGGGGGCAACCCTGGTTGCCCTGCCCTCGGAATTGGAATATGAACCTAAGCTGGTGGCCGGACTGGTGGCGGTGGAGCCGCCCGCACCGGCGGAAAGCGCCCGGCTGACCATCGACGTGACAGAGGGAGCGGGGCCGCCCTGCACCGTGCGCGGCGAAAAAATCGGCGTTGTCTTCCTGTTCCGGCTGGAGGAGACAGAGCGTCAGCCGCTGGACAGACTGTTCCACACCACCGAGCTGCCGCCCTACACCCTGGAATTTTTCGGCGCGGACGAGTCGCTGCTGGACACCGTGACGAACATGGAGCATTGAGAGGGCCATCATGAACAAAAAGGACTGGCTGGACACGGCCACAAAGAAAATTTACTTCCGTCCGGACCGCAAGGCCGTCCGGCGGGAGCTGGAGGCCCATTTCGAGGACCTGCGGGAGGCTTCCGGCCTGGAGGCGGAGGCCGCCGCGGCGGCCATGGGCGACCCCGAGGCTATTGCGGAGGAGCTGGGCCGTCTCCACCGGCCCTGGCTGGGATACCTGTGGCGGCTGAGTCAGCTCATGCTGCTTGGCGCGGCGGCGGTGTACTGCCTGTTGCTGGTCCTTCTGGTATGGAGAGGACGCGCCGACCTGCTCCCCGGCCATCAGCTCTGCCGCTACCTGCAAGCGGATGCGGGGACAATGGCCGCGCTGTACGAGGGCCCCGCCCTGGAGGAGCGGGAGCTCAGGACCGGTACGGCCTTCAAGATAGGCGGGTACATGATCTGCAATGACCGTGCCGTCTGCCGCCGGGTCAAGGAGGGGGAAGACTGGCATCTATACATAGACCTGGACGTCACTTCCAGCCGCTGGGAGGAGCCGCTGGACTGCTGGAATGCCGTATCCGGTTTTCGGACGGATGTGGGGCGGGTGGAGAAGGGCAGCTGTTCCCTCGTCTCTGTCAACTGGGGCTTCTGGCAGAAGTGCGCGTTCGAGCTCTGGGACTTTCCGGAGGACGCGGCGTGGGTGGAACTGGATTTCGGTTTCGGCGAGCTGCGGCGGACGCTCCACATTGATCTGACGGAGGAGGCGGAACCATGAAGAAAAAACGCGCTCCCTGGCCCCGGTGGGCGAAAGTCGCCCGGAATATCCTGCTCACGGCCCTGCTCGCCCTCCTGGCGTGGGACATGTGGGGCTGGCCTTCCCTGTCCTTCCGCGCAGACCTGCGGCGGGCGGAACGGCGGATGCTGATCCCGGAGCCGGAGACGGTGGTGGAGCTGAAACTGACCTACGGCAATCCCTATCGGATCGAGCTGTCCGGGGATGTGGCGGTGATGGCCATGTACGTCAGGGGAAGCTTTTTTTCCAATGCGTACCCGACCCGGTATATTCTGGGGAAGGGACCGGCGCTGCTCTGCGTTCCCTTTCCCGTGGTATCGCCGGATGAGGCGGGACAGCCGCTGGGCTGCGCCGCCTATGTGGCCGTTCAGCCTCCGGAGGGCAGCGCGTCCGCCGTGCTGACGCTGCACAACGAGGACGGGAGCTTTACGGCAGAAGGCGTCCCGGAGGAGAGTGCCTTCCTGTTCTACGCCCGCCCCCAGCCGGACCGTGACGGCTATGTCTCCATGGGAGAGTCCTGGTTCCGGCCGGAGATGTTTACCTATGAGCTGGCGTTTTATGACAAGGAGGGCCGGATTTTGCAGGAGATTTCCGGATAGGCGGGAGGCCCGGACGCGAACCGCGTCCGGGCCGTTCTGCATTCAGCACCCGATCGTGGCCACCAGCACGGCCTTGATGGAGTGCATCCGGTTTTCCGCCTCGTCGAAGACCACGGAGTGGGGACCCCGGAAGACTTCGTCGGTGACCTCCCGGATGTCCACGCCCTTTTCCTTCCACTCCTTGGCCAGTTTTGTCTCAAAGTCGTGGAAGGAGGGCAGGCAGTGGAGGTAGAGCACATTCCGGTTCCCGGTGCGCTCCAGGGTCTGCTCCGTGACGCGGTAGGGGGTCAGGAGCTTGGTGCGCTCGGGGATCAGCGCCTCCTCGCCCATGGAGGCCCAGATGTCGCCGTAGATTACGTCCGCGCCGGTGAGGGTGCCCTCGTCGCTGGTGATTTCAATGGTGGCCCCGGTCTGCCGTGCCACCTCCTGGACCTTCTGCAAAATGGTCTTGTCCACGCCGTCCACCAGCTGCTGGGGCCCCAGGCCCACGAAGTGCATCCCCATCTTGGCGCAGCCGTACATCCAGGCGTAGCACATATTGTTGCGCACGTCGCCGGGGAACACCACCTTCACGTCCTTCAAGGGTTTAGCGCAGTGCTCCTCAATGGTCATCATATCCGCCAGGATCTGGGTGGGGTGGTCCGCGTCGGTGAGGCCGTTCCACACGGGCACGCCGGAGAATTTTGCCAGGTCCTCCACCACCTTCTGGTCGAAGCCCCGGTACTCGATGCCGTCGAAAAACCGCCCCAGGACCTTCGCGGTGTCCTCCATGCTCTCCTTCTTGCCCATCTGACTGCTTCCGGCGTCCAGGTAGGTGACGTGAGCGCCCTCCTGGGTGGCGGCCACCTCGAAGGAGCAGCGGGTCCGGGTGGAGGTTTTTTCAAAGAGCAGCACAATGTGCTTGCCCTTCAGCGTGGGCTCGCAGATCCCCGCCCGGCGCTTGGCCTTCAGCGCGTGGCCCAGGTCCAGCAGATAACGGGTTTCCAGCGGGGTGAGGTCCATGAGGGTGAGAAAGCTCTTGCCTTTCAAATTAACTGCCATGTTGATTCTCCTTCATCGTAAAACTACTCAAGGGCAAAACAAAGTTTTGCCGGTAAAGTTTTTCTTCTTTTGCTTCTTTTCTTCTTTGTTCACAAAGAAGAAAAGAAGGCTACGCGTCCTCCCGCACGAAGGGCATGGACATACACCTCGGGCCGCCCCGGCCCCGGCTGAGTTCGCTGCACGGGATGGTGTGGACGGTGATGCCGTTGTCCTCCAGAATCCGGTTGGTGACATAGTTGCGCTCGTAGACGACCACCTCGCCGGGCGCAATGGCCAGGGTGTTGCTGCCGTCGCTCCACTGCTCCCGGGCGGCGTCGATGGGACTGTCGGAGCCGCACTTGATGAGCTGTACCTGCTCCAGCCCCAGGTGTTCCTTGAGGATGTCCTCCAGGCGGCCCTGTTCCTCCTTGATTCGCACCTTGCCATCCACCAGCTCCATGACGAACACGGTGATTTCATGGAGAATATTGGGGTGGACGGTAAACTTATCCCGGTCCACCATGGTGAACACGGTGTCCAGGTGCATGAAGCTCCGGGTCTTGGGGATATTGAAGGCCAGGATTTTCTTGAAGGTCTTGCTGATGGACAGCACCGTATGGGCAAACTTGTCGATGCTGTCCTCCTCCGTCCGCTGGGAGATGCCCACGGCGATGACCTCCGGGGACAGAATCAGGATGTCCCCGCCCTCCAGAGAGCTGGCCTCCCCCCGGTCGTACCACTTGGGGGCGTCCTTATAAACGGGGTGGTACTGGAAGATAAATTTTCCGAACAGCGTCTCCCGGTTCCGGGTCACGGTATGCATCCGGTGGAGGGACACGCCGGTGCCGATGGTAGCAAAGGGATCCCGGGTGAAATACAGGTTGGGCATGGGGTCGATCAAAAACGGGTAATCGTCGGACCGGAAGCTGAGGTAGTCCGCCAGCTTGCCCGTCTCAAAACCGCGCACGTCGCTCTTGCGAACCCCGGCCATCATGGTCTCCACCAGCCGTCCCCGCTCCATGGAGCTGAAGTAGTCCCGCAGGATCTCCCGAATGCGGTGGTTCTCCAGCCCGGCTTCATCCAGAAACTGTTCCGTCAGCTCCTGCCGGACATCCGCCTCGGCGATGGTCTCCTCCACCAGATCGGTCAGGTACACCACCTCTGCCCCGTTCTCCCGCAGACACTGGGCAAAGGCGTCGTGTTCCGCCTGGGCCACCTTCAGGTAGGGAATGTCGTCAAACAGCAGTCTCTCCAGGTATTCCGGCATCAAATTTTCCAGCTCTCGGCCCGGACGGTGGAGCATCACCTTTTTCAGCCGCCCGATTTCCGAGGTGTTGTGCAGGCCGGTTTTCAGCCTTGTTTCCGTTGGCATTGCGCATCACTCCTTTTCTGCCCTTAGGATGGCCGCTTTTATGGCATTCATACTTTTCTTTGAAAAGAAAAGTATCAAAAGAAACTTTTGGGAAGGGGAGTGCGGTGGGAAATGTAAACCTTGTTGAAAATGATGGTTGACAACAGGCGGAGAGTGTGGTAGAGTTTTCCCAACTTATAGAAGGGAGAACGTCACTATGGAAATGACGGCTACAAAATTTCGGGCGCGGGACATTGCGTATATTGCGGTTTTTACCGCGCTGATTGCGGTGGGGGCATGGATCTCTATTCCCACACCGGTTCGGATCGACTTTACGCTCCAGACACTGGGGATCTTTTTGGCCCTGGGGATCCTGGGGGGCAGGCGCGGCACGCTGGCGGTAACGGCCTATCTGCTGCTGGGCGCGGTGGGAGCGCCGGTCTTCTCCGGGTTCTCCGGGGGACTGAGCGCACTGTTGACGCCCAGCGGGGGATACCTGATCGGGTTCTTCTTCGCCGCACTGGCGATGTGGGGGATGGAGAAAGTCCTTGGGGAGAAGCTCTGGGTCCTCGGACTGAGTATGCTCCTGGGCACGGCGGTCTGTTACGCCTTCGGTACGGCCTGGTTCATGGTGGTCTATCCCGCAGGCGGTGAGAGCGTGGGACTGTGGACGGCCCTGACCTGGTGCGTGTTTCCCTACCTGCCCTTCGATCTGATGAAGATTGCCCTGGCCCTGGCCCTCACCAGCCAGCTGCGCCGCCATGTTAAGTGACCCCCTGCCCCTCCGGCCCCACCACGGCATGTGTATGGCCTACTTTGTGGGGTGCGGCTACAGCGATGCGTTCTCCGCCCATATGGCGGCCCTGTTGGGGGAATTGGCTTCAGCCTCCCCTATCCGTCTGACCACGGCGACGGATGCCGTCTGCGGTCCCTGCCCCAACAACCACGGGGGTCTCTGCAATAAGCCGGATCTAGTGGCGGGCTACGACCGGGCGGTACTGACCCTGTGTGAGCTGGAGGAGGGCTGTCTGATTTCCTTCGGCAGCTTCACCCGGTTGGTGCAGGAGCGCATTCTTTCCCCTGGCCTCCGGCCTACGATCTGCGGCGGCTGCCAGTGGAACGACCTCTGCGCCGCACAGCCCAGCCGCTGGGGGATGGCGGGATTGAGCAGTAAAAGCGGTAACCGAGATAAAAAGCCGCTTGCAATTCCTGTGTGGTAGTGGTATACTATAACCATCCGATAATAGTTTTCCAACGCACGAAGAACCCCCGGAGAGGTGCTTTCTCTCCGGGGGTTCCTTGCGAGGGATTTGGGCTTACTGTCCCTTTACATGCCGGTCAAGCCACTTGCAGATGTAATACGAAACGATACCTGCCGCGACCGACACTACAAATCCGATAATAATTTCCAACGTCTTCACCTCCTCTCTGCTGGGCAGATCGGAGTTTCGCTGGGCCAGCAACTCCATTATACCAGAATCCGACAGCTAACGCAACCCGCCCCCGCGCCGTCGTCAGGCGCGGGGGCGGGTCCTTACGCTCTTTTCCTTCCAACCGTTACCGTGCGGAAATCTAGGAATAGCAACGGCTCAAGAGCGCGTTAAAGTTCTTTTTGGGAACCTTTTTCTTTCAAGAAAAAGGTTCAGATTCCGTCGGGCATCTGGGTGCTGGACTGGCTGTTGGAATACTCATACATCCGGTAAATAATCATCCACACCTCCTGGCGCAGCAGGGTGCCGCTGCCGTTAAAGGTGCCGTTGGCGTTGCCGACGATGATCTGCGGACTGGTGCGGTTGAGGGCGATGGCGTAGCCGTTATTGCTGTCCTTAAAGGGGGAGTTCCCCGTTACGGGCTGGATCTTCAGAGCCTTTGCCGCCAGCTCCACCACCGCATCGCGGGTGATGGGATCCGTCAGGACCACGCTGCTGCTGATCAAACCGTTCTGGACTGCCAGGTTCTTGTAGTTGATGGCCCAGTCGTTGCCGGCAACCTCCGTCTGAGCGGGGTAGTTGGCGGCCAACAGGATCATCTTCAGGGCTTGACCGTAGTTCAGCTTGCCGCGAGGCTCGGCCTTGCCGTTGCCCGTGCCCTGGACGATGCCACGACTGACCAGGCTGCTCAGAACACTCATGTACCAATCGCCGCTGCCATCCTTGGGCAGGTCAGTGAAGCCGCCGATGTTGGTCACGCCGCCGGAGGCGCCGCCGGTGTTGCCGCTGACCACGATGTTCACCTGGCCGGAGCCGATCTGGTTGCCCGCCGCGTCATAGCAGATGAAGGCCACGCGGTCGGTGTTGTTGTTGAAGCCCGCGTTGGGTTTGTAGTGAATCTGGCCCAGCATACTCACCAGTACGGTGACGCCGCTGTAGCTCACCGCCGCGCCCGCGTAGGTCAGCGTGCCGTTGGTGGGAGCCATGAAACGAATCTGGGAGCAGTTGGCCATCACGGCGGGGTTGGCCAGGGTGAAGGAGGCGGCGTTGAAAGCCACGCCCGCGCTGCCGGTGCAGGGCAGACCCACGGTGAGGGTGGTAGAAGCGGTGTTGGGATTGAAGACCACCTTGCCGGAGAACCGGGCCGTGCTGCCGGAGTAGGCAATATAGCTGATGGTGTCGGACCGGGTGCCGCTGGAGGTGTAGGTCACGTCACCGAGCTGGTTAGCGCCGCTGGTGCGGGTAGTGAATCGATAGGACTTGATGTTGCTGGAGCGCAGGCTCACGGTGCTGGAGGAGCTGGAGCTGGAGTTCCTATAGCTCAGAGAGCCGTTGGCGGGCACGTCCTGGAACTGAATGGTCAGATCCGAGGGGGCGCTGGAGCCCACCACCTCGCGGTACTTGTCCGTGAAATCGCTGGCTTTGAGGGTCACAGAGCCGCCCACGGGGGTGTAGGTGATGTCCTTGGCGGTGCCGTTGAGGTAGTTGATGACCACGGTGCCGGTGATGGTACGGTTGTAGTAGCTGGAGGAACTGCCGCGGTTGCCATAGGCGGTGAAGCCGATGCGCACGGTGCCCGCCCGGGTGGCCGTAGAACCGGAGGGCGTGAAGTACACGCTGTCCAAGGCGGTCTGACGGCTGGAGGGGGAGGCGTAGCAGTAGGTTCCAGTGCTCAGGCGCACGCCGTCGGCGTACAGGGTGCCGGTGCCGCTGGAGGGCGTGGAGAAGGTGACATAGCTGAGGGTGCCGCCGTTGGTCTTGTCATAGTAGAGGCTCTCGAAGTCGGCGGCGTTGAAATACTGGGTGTCGCCGATGCTGGCGGCGTAGTTGATGTCACCGGTGGTGGTAGTGCCGGAGGTGTCGATGCAGATGGTGCCGCTCAAAGGAGTGGTACTGTTGGTGTAATACAACTCAACGGTAAATACCGCCTTACCGGCGCCGCCGCTGGGGGTAAAGACCACATTGCCAAGATAGTTGGTATAGTAGCTGCTGGTGGATGTGCTGGGATAATAACTGGTGGTGGTACTGGCATTCAGCGTGCCATAGGTGTGCGTAGTGGTTCTGAACTTCACATAGGACAGAGTGCCATAGCCGGTATTGTAATTGTAACGGCTGGCCAGCTGGTCCACAATAGAGCTATTGCCTGCGTCGTCCCGGTCACCCAGTGCGTAGGTGTAGGAGTTGGGGATGCTGACGCTGGCGAGGTAGTTGTTGTAGCCGGTGTAGATGGTCCACTCATACGATGTTGTAACGGGTGCCAAATTAGTAGGTGTAATAGTTGCAGTACAAGTCAATTTATTTGCTGTGTTTCCGTACTCCAAGCTATGGTAATAGGGATTCAAGGTAAAGGTGTTAGAGGTGCCGATAGGAGTCTGGGTAGATTGGACCTGTTTGTTGTTGAGATACCATGTATATGTAGCGGTATAGCTGTTGTTTTGCATTGTGGTGCCGTTTAATGTCGGATACGCGGTAAAAGCCTGAGAGTACCCATTGCTATTGATGCTCCAGTCTTCCAGATAAAACGGCGTAGTGGGAGTACCAGTCAGCTTGACTCCGGAGTTGTCGGTGGTGACAGTAACGGTGACAGCGGGTGCAGTGGCTACGATACTACCATCACTCTTTTTCAGTGTTGCAGTAATGGATACTGTACCGCTCTTCGTACCGAAAAGGACCGCCTGATTTTTCACCGTAATACTATTGTTTATCGTTGCCGCACCGGAAACACCGGTAGCGGTCCACTCCACCTTATCATAGGCAGCGGTAGTAGGGGTAGGATTTACCACCATGGTAAGCTGGCTATTAACGCTAACGGTTCCGTTAGTGGGTGTTATTGCAGCAGTGACACTCGGAGTATCCGCCGCAACATTTACAGTAAGGGTATCACTCTTTATATCCTGACCACTGCCCACTGAAACTGAGAAGGTAGTCTGCCCGGTCGCCGACCTATCAGGAGTTACTGTAAAAGTGGCGGTTCCATTAGAGCCGGTAGTAACAGAAATAGCCGAAGCGGTAGCAGAAGTACCACCAGTCTTGGTGATTGACACGAGCTGATTCGCCATCACCTGATTATCCGAACCCGTTACAGTTACGGTTACAGATTGTGCCGTTCCTCCGGCGGTCATATTCAACGAGGTAGGATTGACAGTAACGGCCTTGACGGTGACAGGAGTGGGCGGATTGGTTTTCTCAATAATGGATACAGTGACAGTACCGCTTCCCGTATCGGATTCACTTGTTGCGGTTGCCGTTAGCGTTACACTGCCTGCGGAGGCAGAATCATTTACTGACAACGTGCTACCAGATAGCGATACACCCGTAGGAGGTGTATCTTTAATTGCCCATGTAATAGTTGCGCCCGTTACAGGCGAACCATCTTTTGTGACAGTAACGTTGGACTCACTTAAAGTTAAGCTACTGCCAATTTCTACAGATGCAGTCCCGTTTTGTGTAACTGTAAGTTCATCAGCCGCCCACGCGGTGGGCACCAACGAACAAACCATCGCCATCGCCAGCAGGAGCGACAGCAACTTACTTTTCAAGGATTTCATAAAATTCCTTCCTTTCTCATGTCAGCGGGGCCCCGCCCCGCGTGGGATTTTGCTTCCGGTGAGACCTACCATACCAGATCATTGTGAAGGTCCCGTATCGAAGTTGTATCTTTTTTGTAACGATTCTTAATCTTCCAAGGTTGCCTGTAGATTGTCCAACAATTCCTGCGCCTTGGCCTCCTTTTTCTCCGGGTCCGCCTCCCCCAGCATATCCTTCAGAGCCGAGAGAATAAAGCGGATGTAGCTGTTAAACTGTTTATCAGTCATGCCCATGGGCCGGTGCCTCCTTTCACGGCGGTATGATACTGTTTCTATAGACGCAATTCCGGGGGAGTTTGTTCCCGGGCGGGAGAAATTTTATTTATTCAGCAGCTCGGCGTGGGTCCCGGTCCGGGAAGCGGTCAGAACCAGCCGCCCTCGGTCCACGGAGTAAATCAGCAGCCAGTCCGGTTTCACGTGGCACTCCCGGAATCCTCTGTAATTGCCGCTGAGGCCATGGTCCCGGCAGCGCTCCGGCAGGGGCTGTCCGGCCAGCAGCGTATTGATTACCGCTTCCAACAGGGACATATCACAGCCCCGATTTTTCAGCCGCCTGTAGTCCCTGCGGAACTGGCCGGTAACGCTCAGGGTCAGCATATTCCGGTTTCCTTGTCCAGCTCCTCGAACAGAGCGCGGGCGGAGGGATAGGCCTTTGCCTGGAGCCGCCCGCTCATGATCTCCCGTGCTTCCGCCATAGCGTCTTCGGTTGCGGTGTTATAACGGGGCTGCTTGAGATCAAAGGGCAGGCCGCCCTCCATAATGGATTTCCGCAGGAACATATTCACCGCATCGGTCAACGTAATGCCGAAGCTGGCAAAAAGCTCCTCCGCAGTGGATTTGGTTTCCGGATCGATACGGATATTGAGACTAGCGGTTTTTGCCATCAGTTCCACCTCCTTGCACATAGTATACCCTATTGTACGGGCAATGTCAACGCAATGTGAGGCGTTTTTGTGGGTTACACGTAGTGCCACTCCCTATATCTTCCACCGCTCTGCTCATGGTGCCATTTCTTTTTTCAGTTGCCGGACTTCCTCAAGGGAGAGGTTAAAGAAGTTTGTGGCTTCTTCCAGTGTGAATTTCCCCATTGCCATCAGCTCCCGGGCGGTTTTCAAATCTCTTCTCCGCATCAGGTCCTCCATTGCCTTACACATATTACCACTCCCTTCGTTCGTCTTCTTGTAATACTCCATCTTCTTTGCCAGGATACCGTAGTGCATATCCTCCGATCTGGCGCAGAAGAAGTCGTGCATCAGCCGCCCCACGGGCGTGTCGTCCCGGTAGGAACCGTTTACATATAGGATATGCGCCCCGTCGTCAAACAACGCATTCAGGTCCAGGATACACCGCTCGATCTTATACACCGGCAGTCCCTTGCCAAAGAAGTCCCGCTCGGTGATGAAGATCACATAGGTCTCCGGCAGACGGTCGAAGCCCTGCCCCTTCTGGAGCAGCGAGGCATCCAGCATACTGCTGTTGAACCGCGCCCGGCGGCTGCCCGCCCCCTTGTCGGTGCGCTGGACCTCGATGTTAATCAGCCTTCCCTCGCCGTCCCGGGCCACCACGTCCAGCCGCACGGCCCGGTCCTCCGGCATATTGGACAGGTGCACCTGTGTGTGGACCTCTTCCACCACCAGGTCCGGCATGTCCAGCACGATCCGCAGTACCAGCTCCGTGCAGGGGATGTTGTCCTTGAAGAACACGGTCATGAAGTCGTCGTCGATCAGCCGGAAGCCCTCCAAAAGCTTCAGACTCTCCTCCCGCCGAAGGACAAAATCGTCCCGCGTCATGGCTCACTCCAGGGAGAACCGGTACTCGGTGGTATAGTCGTACCGCCTGCCGGGGCGGAGGAGGATGTCGCCCCACTCGGGATGATTGGGGCTGTCGGGGAAGAACTGGGTCTCCAGGCACAGGGCCTGCCGGGGGTGGTAGTCCCCGCCCTTACCGCCCGTGGCCTCCAGGAAGTTGCCGCTGTATACCTGGATGCCGGGTTTCTCCGTCCAGGTCTCCATAACGATGCCGCTGTGCTCTCCGACGAGCCGGGCGGCCAGGTGCAGACCCTGGGCGGGGTCGAGGACGAAGTTGTGGTCGTAGCCGCCCACGTTTTTCAGCTGCTCGTCCTCCCGGCCGATGTCCCTTCCGATGGGTTTTTCGACGGTGAAATCGAAGGGGGTGCCCGCCACAGGCCGGGCCATGGACAGGGGAATGCTGTCCGGTCCCACGGGGGTGAACCGGCTGGCGGCCAGCCAGAGCCGGTGGCCCAGCACGCTGTCGGAGCCGTCCAGATTGAAATAGGCGTGGTTGGTGATGTTGCAGTGGGTGACCCGGTCGCAGACGGCCTCATAGCGGATACTCAGGCCCCGCCCGGTGAGGGTGTAGGTGACCCAGAGCTCCAGCGTGCCGGGGTATCCGCCCTGTCCGTCGGGGGAGGCATAGGAGAGGGTGACGAAATCCTCCCCGGCATCCAGGGGGCGAAAGACCTGGCGGGAGAAGCCCTCGGGGCCGCCGTGGAGCTGCTTGGGCCCCTCGTTGGCCTCCAGCGGGAACCGCTCGCCGTCGATCAGACAGGCCGCGTCCGCAATACGGTTGGCGTACCGTCCCACCACCGCGCCCACATAGCCGCCATTTTCCTCATACCCGGCCACGGCGTCATAGCCCAGCACCACGTCCCGGGACGCTCCGCTCTTGTCCGGAACGCGGAGGGCGCGGAGGGCTGCGCCGTAGGTGATGATCTCCGCCTCTATTCCGCCGCAGCCGAGGATAAATTTTTCCACGGGCTGTCCATCCCGTGTGGAGCCGAAGGGCTCCCGGTATACTGACATGGTTCCTTCCTCCTTCTTATGCAGGGGATATACGTGCAGTATAGCACACTTCGTCCGGAAAAACAAGCATATTGCATAGGATGTTACTCCATCGCGGCGGCCTGCCGAATCTGGGCCTTCACCCGCCGGATGATGGGCAGTGCCAGGGCGATGGACAGCACGTCGGCCACCGCCTGCACGGAGGCCGTGCCCACGGTGCCCAATAGCCGGGCCATGGGGTAGACGATGGGCAAAAAGCACGTCCCCTGCCGGGCCGTGGACAGCAGCACCGCGCCGCCCGCGTTCCCCAGTCCCGCACAGAGCATATTGACCACCGCCACCCAGCTGTGGGCGGGCAGCGCCAGGCACTGCAATCGGATGGCCAGCGCGCCGACGCGCCGCATCTCCGGGTCCGCCTTGGCGAAGAGGGTAATGAGCGGTCCGGCAAAGACGGCCAGCAGCAGCCCCATGACCGCTGCGCCGACAATGGCGGTTCGGGCGGCGAAGCGGTAGCTCTCCTCCACCCGGTCGTACCGCTTGGCGCCCCAGTTGAACCCCGCCACCGGCTGGAACCCGGTGCCGAAGCCCAGGATGATCCCGAAGGGGAACATCATCACCTTGGTAGCCACGCCGATGCCCGCCAGCACCGAGTCGGAGATACCCCCGGCAATGCGGTTGAGGACGATGGCGGAGATCACCGCCAGCCCGTTGCGGAACAGGGAGGAGGACCCCACGGAGACGATCTGCCGCATGATCTCGCCGTCCGGCCGGAACAGGCGGGGGGAGAGCCGCAGGAGACTGCGGCGGGTCAGGTAGGGGAAGATCAGGATGGAGAAGCTGACGAACTTGGAGATGGCCGTGGCGATGGATGCGCCCGCCACGCCCATGTCCAGATAGAAGATGAAGAGGGGGTCCAGAAAGCAGTTGAGTACGCCGCCGAAGCCCATGCCGATCATGCTTAACATGGCGCTGCCCTCCGCCCGGAGGCACTGGTTCATGACAAAGTTGGCCGCCATGAAGGGGGCAATCAGCAGCACATAGGTGGCGTACTCCACGGCGTACTGCTCACAGGTGTCCGTGGCGCCCAGCAGGCGCACCATAGGGCGCATAAAGGAGAGGCCCAGCACCATCACCACTGCGCCGAAGGCCATAGCGGTAAAGAAGGCCACCGAGAAGACACGGCTGGCCCGTTCCTCCTTCTGTGCGCCCAGCAGGCGGGAGATATAGCTGGCGGCACCGACAGCCAGCATGGACCCGGCCATCATGATGATCTGGTCCAGGGAGGCGTTGACGCTGACCGCCGCCGTGGCGTTGGTGCCCAGGGAGCTGACGAAAAAGGTATCCGCCAGGTTGTAGATGGAGGTAATCAGAAAGGAAATAATGGATGGCGCCGCCATTTTGGTGATAATTTTTGGCAGAGGCTCCGTCAGCATCATGGTTTTCCGGTAATCCTGCCGCTTTTGTTCCGCTTCCGTCATAGGGGTTTCCTCCGTATTCACTCGATATATTTTCCCTTCTATTGTACCTCAAAGGGTGGAACAGTGTCAAGGACCCAGGAAAAATGGCGGAGGCGAACACAATTCAGAACCTGTATTCATAACCGGCGGTTGTGAATACAGGTTCTCAGGCATCCGGAGCAGCTTGCGGAAAATGTCGGATTATGGTAGAATCAATGTGCTGGCCCACCCATCCCAATCTGCCAGGCAGAAGGGAGGTGGATTTTGATGGAAGTTGTTATTGCATTTTTTGTGTCGGTCGCAGCGGGCGTGGTTTCCTACTACATCTGCAAGTGGCTTGACCGCCACGTGAAGGGACAGTAAGCACAAGTCCATAGCAAGAACCCCCGGAGAGGCCACAACTCTCCGGGGGTTCCTTTTGCGTGGATTTGATGGAAGTTATTACATTTCTACACTTAGTATACTACTGCCCGGGAGAAATTGCAAGAGGAAATTTTGTTTATACCTCGCCTCCGACAGCATCACGCTCTCTCGGTTACAAAACGGATAAATTCCTTCGCCGTCTGCTGGTCCTCCGCGTGGGCGGTGTACATCTGGTTGCCCATGGCCGGAGCGATGGCGTCCGGCATCCGCTCGCACATGACAAGCTTTCCGCCATACCGCTCCAGGACCTCCTTGTGGGTGTGGACATAGCTCACGCCGTCCCGGCGGCTGGCATAGACGCAGAAGTGGTCGTCCCCGCCGGGCGGCAGGCGGCGTTCGCCGGTGGTCACCATGTCCGCCCAGATCTGGTAGACATCGGTGCTGTGGGCAAAGTTCATCATGTCGGGGGTATAGCCGCCCGCGGGGCGCATGTTGACCTCCAGACCCACGTAGTCGCCCTTTTTGCCCAGGCCCTTTTTATCCTTGGTCAGGCGGAAGAACTCGAAGTGGACGAAACGGCTCTTGACCCGGAAGGCTTTGATGGTGGCACGGCCCAGCTCTGCCAGCTTCTCCGGTACATCGGCGGCCACATAGTAACTCAGCTCCCGGTTTTCGTTGACAATATCCATGATGGAGGGCGGGAAGCAGCCCATGGACTCGAACACGGGCTCCATCTGACCGTTGGTAATGGCGTCATAGGAGACAATGTCCCCGGTGATGAACTCCTCCATCACATAGGGCACAGAGGGGAGGGCGTTGAAGAACGCGTCGAACTGCTCCTGGTTGTCCAGGCGATAGGTGTCGTTGGCGCCCACGCCGATGTCGGGCTTGACAATCACGGGGTAACCCACTTCTTGCAGGAATTTCTCCGCTGCCTTCCGATTTTTGATCTTGTGGCAGCGGGCGGTGGGTACGTCGGCCTTGGCGTAGTACGCCTTCATGCCGGACTTGCTCTTGAAGGCGGCGGCTTCCCTCTCATCGGCGCCGGTGGTGATGTGGAAGTCGGTGCGGAGCCGTGCATCCTGCTCCAGCCAATATTCGTTATTGGACTCCAGCCAGTCGATCTTTCCGTACTTGAAGGAGAAGAACGCCACCGCCCGGAACATCTGGCCGTAGTCCTCCATATTGTCCACCCGGTAGTATTCCGTCAAGGCCCGCTTGAGGGGTTCCTCCAGGCTGTCATAGGGTGCGTCGCCGATCCCCAGCACATTGACGCCGTTCCGGCGCAGCCGGTCGCAGAAGTTCCAGTAGGTATGGGGGAACTGGGGGGAAATAAAAATAAAATTCATCTGTAAGGTACGTCCTTTCCATTGGCCCGGGGCGATCCCCCGGTGGTCGGCCAATTATGAACACAATGTGAACACAAGAAAAGGATAGCACCATCCCCCGGGCCTGTCAATCGGCAGAGTGGCGGAAATAGCGGGCGTATCGGGTAGTTTTCTATCTGCTTTTGCATGGAAAGGGACGAAAAACGGGCCGGGCCATAAGGCCCGGTCCGTTTTTGTGTCCAGCGGAAGCTTACAGGTTCTTCTCGTAGGACTCGATCATCTTCTTGACCATCTGGCCGCCCACGGAACCGGCCTCACGGGCGCTGATGTCGCCGTTGTAGCCTTCCTTCAGGTTGACGCCAACCTCGCTGGCAGCCTCCATCTTGAACTTGTCCATAGCCTCGCGGGCCTCGGGGACGTTGATGCGGTTGTTCTTCTTAGACATTTCCTTTTTCTCCTTCTCCAATTTTGCGACGGCGATGCGTCCGTCGGAGAAGGTTGGACGGGAGTCCGCTCTTTTCCGCTTTCGCTTCGCTTTCGAGCGGACTTTTTGTTTCCCGCCCTTGTCGCAACCATAGCATTTGCAGACCCGCGTTGATTATGCCATCCGGCCGTGCGGTAATTTTTTGAAGAAAAAGTGTCTATTGAATCTTTTCCACCGGCATCCAGAGCTGAATCTTCCGCTCGTTCCGGGGCCTCCAATGGTACACCGCCAGCTCGGGCGCCCGGGCCAGCTGGAACCCCATCTCCGGCATCCACTCCGTGAGGATCTGGATTCTGGAGTTGAGCAGCTCAAAATAGCCCTCAATGGGCCGCGGGGTGACCTGCGTCTCAAAAATAGCGTAGGTGGTCCTGGGGAGTGTGATGTGCTCCAGGCCCAGCTCCTCCACGAAATCCACCCCCGTCACCTCCCGGTCATACAGGTGCTCCCGGTTCCACTGTCCAAGCATCGCACAGCAGTCGTATCCCTCGTCGTCCAGGCTGGTGATGAGGCAGTAGGTATCGCGCGTATCCCCGGCCGCGCCCTGGAGGAACCACTGCTTCCCCCTGGTGGTGATAAACAGCTGTTCCTCCTGCCGCTCCCGGTCCTTGCCGTAAGGCGCGCCGGTAAAGTGGGCCTTGTACCCCGTCAGGATCATCTCCGGTTTTTCCTCGATTCGATAGTTCATCATTTTGCCGCCCTCCATTGTTATTTTCAGTACAAGGCGGGAGAAGGACTTCAATTCCACGCCCTGCTCCCGGGCCCGTGAGGGCAGGACGCCGTGGAACCGCTGGAACGCCTTTGCGAAGCTGTCCGGGCTCTCATAGCCGTACTTCAGCGCGGCGTCGATGACCCTGCACTCCCCCGCGGCCAGCTCCGCTCCCGCCAGGGACAGCCGCCGACAGCGGATGTACTCCCCGATGGTGAAGCCGCAGAGGATGCTGAACACCCGCTGAAAGTGGTAGCTGGAAGAAAACCCCTTTGCCGCGATGGCATCGTAGTCCAGCTCCTCCAGCAGATGCTCCTCCATGTAGTCGATGGCGTTTTGCAGTCCCGTGACCCAGTCCATATGTTCCCCTCCTTGCCTGCCCATATTCTACGGCAAAACGGCGCGGATGTCCCGACAATGCGTGCGCAGCTGCGTCGGCTTTCCGCTATTGGCCGGAATCCTTGAGCTGGTGGCGCAGCTGGTTAAAAGAGCGCCCCCGGAGGTTGTTGCGCGCAATGATCTCCGAGATGCAGCCCTCCGCCGTCTCCACCTCCTCGTGGAACTCCCGGGCGGAGACGCGGATGGCCCCGTGGCCCAGAATGATGAGCTGCTCCAGGTTGTCCGAGGTGGCCACCCGGACCCGGCGGTCCGGGTTGGCTCTGGCAATCTCGTAGGTGGCCCGCTCGATGTAGGCGTCGGCGGTCTCAGCCTCCTTGGTGTAGACCACGTGGATGTTGCGGTAGTGCTCCACCGAGCCGGGATTCCCCTTCACTTTGTAGGCATCGAAAACCAAAATCACCACGCACTTCTGGTAGCCCTGGTAGTTGCACAGCAGGTCCATCAGCAGGTGCCGGGCCCCCTCCAGGCTGTCCCGGGCCAGGGACTTGAGCTCGTCCCAGGCGAAGATGATATTGTATCCGTCCACCAGCAGATACTCCTGTCCTGCGGCCCGGGAGGGAACCGTCCGCTTGCTCAGCGTGGGCGGCGGCTTGGGGGCGGGACGGAACGCCTCGCCGGGATCCGGGCCCTTCCGCCTCACCTGCCCGTAGGTCCGCTCAAAGATGGCCTGGAGGGACTTCTCCTCCGCCTGGGAGGTGGGATAGGGGACCGCCGGGCGGGGGTTGGAGGACATCGCGGGCTCGTCTTCCTCTTCCTCCGATAGGTCTATGCCGCTCTCCAGATGGGCGTAGCCGGGAACCTGGTCCCACTTCACCGGAAAGCCCGCCCCGTGGGCGCAGAAGATGGAGTCCGGGGAGTTGTCCAGGTCCGCCTCCGGGTCGTAGGCCAGCTCCCCGATCACCTCGTCCGCATTGTGACACACCTCATACCCTGCCAGGGCGCAGCTCAGCTGTCCCCGCCCCCTGGTGTAGGCCGCCACGGTCTGCCAGTATTCCCCCAGCGCGGACACCGGGGCGCTGCCGGTGAGCAGGGAGGTCTCCCCCAGCGTCTCGGGGGGATCGAAGCGCCCGCCCATCTGCTGCACGTCGGTCATGGCCCGGCCCAGGGTCTCCCCCGGCAGCTCCAGCCGGAAGCGATACCAGGGCTCCAGCAGCACACTTTGCGCCCCCATGAGCCCCTGGCGCACCGCCCGGTAGGTGGCCTGCCGGAAGTCGCCGCCCTCGGTGTGCTTGAGATGGGCCCGCCCCGCGGTCAGGGTAATCCTCATATCCGTGATGGGGGACCCGGTGAGCACCCCCAGGTGGGACTTCTCCGCCAGGTGGGTCAGGATCAGCCGCTGCCAGTGGCCGTCCAACTTATCCTCACTGCACGTGGAGGCAAAGTGCAGCCCGCTGCCCCGGGGCAGGGGCTCCAGCAGCAGATGGACCTCGGCGTAGTGCCGCAGGGGCTCATAGTGGCCCACGCCCTCCGCCGGGGCGGCGATGGTCTCCCGGTAGAGGATGCCCCCCCTGCCGAAATCCACCTCCATGCCGAACCGCTGCGCAATGAGCCGCCGCAGGACCTCCAGCTGGACCTGTCCCATGAGGCGGACGTGGATCTGCCCCAGCCGCTCGTTCCAGAGGATGTGGAGCATGGGGTCCTCCTCCGAGAGCTGGCGGAGCTTATCCAGGGCCGTGTGGGGGTCCGTGCCCTCCGGCAGGAGCAGTTGGTAGTTGAGCACCGGCTCCAGCTCAGGGGAAGGTCCGGCGGCCTCCCTCCCCAGCCCCTGGCCGGGGAAGGTGCTCTTCAACCCCGTGACGGCGCAGACCGTCCCGGCCTCCGCCTCGTCCGGAGAGCGGAATTTGGACCCGGAGTAGATCCGGATCTGTTCCACCTTCTCCTCCCAGTCCTCTCCCGCCCGGTCCGTGCCGGAGAGCAGGGCCTTGACCCGCAGGCGGCCCCCGGTGATCTTCATCCAGGTCAGCCGCGTCCCCTGGCCGTCCCGTCCGATTTTGTATACCCTGGCGCCGAACTGGGGCGGGTAGTCCGGCCGGGGCGCGTACTTCGCCAGCCCCGCCAGGAATGCCTCCACCCCCGTCAGCTTCAGCGCCGAGCCGAACCAGCAGGGGAACACGGCGCGGGACGCGATGAGCTCCCGCAGGGTACCGTCGGAGAGCGCACCGCCGGACAGGTACTCCTCCAAAGCGCTCTCATCCACGGTGGCGGACTCCTCCTGGAAGTCCGGCGCACCGAAGTCCACGCACCCCTCATCCAGCCGCTGGCGCAGAGAGGCGAGCAGCGCCCTCCGGTCCGTTCCCGCCAGGTCCATCTTGTTGATGAACAGGAACACGGGCAGGGCGTGCTTCTCCAGCAGCCGCCAGAGGGTCAGCGTGTGGGCCTGGACCCCGTCGGTGCCGCTGATGACCAGCACGGCGCAGTCCAGGACCTGCAAGGCCCGCTCCATCTCGGCGGAGAAGTCCACGTGGCCCGGGGTGTCCAGCAGGGTGACCTCCCGATCCTCCAGGGGGAACACCGCCTGCTTGGAGAAGATGGTGATGCCCCTCTCCCGCTCCAGGGCCTCGGTATCCAGGAAGGCGTCCCGGTGGTCCACACGCCCCAGGGAGCGGATGGTCCCGGTCTGATATAAAATGGCCTCGGACAGGGTCGTCTTTCCCGCGTCCACGTGGGCCAGGATACCAATCACCAGCTTTTTCATATACATCATTCCTCGCTGCTGTCTTTTTCCCTATCATACCATACGATTCCCCCGGAGGGAAGCAAAAATAATCGGAGAGATTTTTCCGCAGGGGGACTGTACATTTTGTCCGCCATCCGGTATACTAATAAGGAAAAAATGTATGCCGCCCCGCCGGGGCGGGAAAGGAGCTGCCTGTGCGCATCAATCCCCAGCTGATGGAGAAGATCAGGGAGTCCCTGTCCTCCGTGCTGCCGATCACGGCCATCGTGTTGGCGTTGAGCATTACGCTCGTACCCCTGACGCCGGGGGTGCTGGTCCTGTTCCTGTTTGGCTCATTCATGCTGATCGTGGGCGTGGGGATGTTCACCCTGGGGGTGGATATGTCCATGACGCCTATGGGTAACGGCATCGGCGTCTATATGAGCCGGGCGAAACACCGGGTGTTCCCCCTGGCGGCCGCGTTTGTGCTGGGAATGCTGATCACGGTGGCCGAGCCGGATCTGACGGTGCTGGCCGGACAGGTGCCCGCGATCCCCAATGCGGTGCTGATTATGACCGTTGCAGCGGGAGTAGGGCTGTTCCTGGCGGTGGCCCTGCTGCGGGTGATGCTGCGGATCCCGCTCTCCCGGCTGCTGGTGGGGGCGTATCTGGTGGTGTTCCTGCTGGCGCTCGCGTTTGCGCCCAGCGACTTCATTCCCGTGTCCTTTGACTCCGGGGGCGTCACCACCGGCCCCATCACCGTGCCCTTCATCATGGCGCTGGGCGTGGGCCTGGCCTCGGTGCGCAACGACAAGAACGCCACCAGCGACAGCTTCGGCCTGGTGGCCCTGTCCAGCGTGGGGCCGATCCTCTCGGTGCTCATTCTGGGCATCTGCTACGCACCCGACAGCGCCAGCTATACGCCCCCCGTCCTGGCAAACATCGCCACGACCCGGGACGCCGCCCGGGAGTTCGTCACCGCCGTTCCCCACTACGCCCGGGAGGTGGCCACGGCCATCCTGCCCATCTGCGCCCTGTTCCTGCTCTTCCAGCTGCTCACCCGGCGCTTTAAGCGGACCCAGCTGCTGCGGATCGCCAGCGGCCTGGTGTATACATACCTGGGGCTGGTGATGTTCCTCACCGGCGTCAACGTGGGCTTTATGGGGGCGGGAGAGCTCATCGGGGCGACCATCGCCCGGAGCGGCGCGCCCTTCCTGCTGATCCCGGTGGGAATGCTCATGGGCTACTTCATCGTGTCGGCGGAGCCCGCCGTCCACGTGCTGGTCAAGCAGGTGGAGGAGGTCTCCATGGGGTCCATCTCACAGACCGCGATGCGCCAGGGGATGAGTATCGGCGTGGCGATTGCCATCGGCATCGCTATGCTGCGGGTGCTGACAGGGATCTCCATTTTGTGGTTCCTGATCCCGGGGTACGCGGTATCCCTGGCGCTGACCTTCTTTGTGCCCCAGCTGTTCACCGGCGTGGCCTTCGACGCCGGCGGCGTGGCCTCGGGGCCCATGACGGCCACCTTCCTGCTGCCCTTCGCCATGGGGGCCTGCGATGCCGTGGGCGGTAACCTGATGACGGATGCCTTCGGCCTGGTGGCCCTGGTGGCCATGACGCCGCTGGTGACCATCCAGCTGCTGGGCCTGGCGGGCCGTGTGCGCAAGCGCCTGGCGGATGACGCGCTGCGTGCGGAAATGGCCAGGGTCGAGGACGGCGTGTATTACTACGAGTAAGGGGGTGCGCACATGAAAAAACTGGAACCAATGACCCTTGTGATGTCCATCGTGGAGCGGGGCAGCGGCAGCAAGCTGGTGAAGCTGTACGCGAAAAACCAGATTTTTACCCACATCCGCTTTGAGGGGCAGGGCACCGCCACCTCGGAGATTTTGGACATCCTGGGCCTGGGCGGGTCGGAGAAGGACATCCTGCTCAGTCTCACCACCGCCGCCGCGGCGCGGGGCCTGCTGGGGAAGCTGGACGACGAGCTGCAGGGGGCGGCCCCCAGCCGGGGGATCGCCTTTTCCATACCGGTGACGGCACTGAGCAATCTGATGGCCGCCTTTATCAACCTGAAGACCAAGACGGAGAGCGAGGGGAGCGGAAGCATGGAGAATCAACCCAAGAGCAGTATGATCCTGGTCACGGTGAACCAGGGGTACACCGATGTCGTCATGGACACCGCCCGGAAGGCGGGGGCCCGGGGCGGCACTATCATCCGGGGCCGCTGGGCCGGAGACGAGAGCTTCGCCCAGGCATCCGGCATCACCACCCTCCAGGCGGAGAAGGAGCTCATTTTCATCGTGGTCCCCACGGACCTCCGCAGCGGCATCATGGACGCCATCTCCAGAGAGCACGGCCTGCGCACCGAGGCCGGGGCCATGGTGACCTCCGTGGGCGTGGAGCAGCTGGTCCATCTGAGCTGATGGTTGTCATCTGCCCTGAAAACCCGCCCTACAGCCGCAAGCTGAGGGCCCTGCTGTCCCCCCTGCTGCCCGCCGGGACCGTCTGGCGGGACGGGGACGGCTGCACCGGCCTCACGGGGGAGAAGCTCCTGTTCGCCGTGGCACTGGACGAGGGCGGCTGCTCCGGGGAATACTACCGGCTGCTCTCGGCCCTGCGGCTGGGGCGGCTGCGCCTGGAGGGCTGCACCGCCGGGGTGGTCGTCACCGGCCAGGGGGAGCTGTATACCAAGGATGTGGCCCGGGATCTGGTGCTGTCGGCCAACATGGCGGGGTGCGCCTTCCTGGGGCGGCCCCTGGTGGAGGCCACCGGGTCCCTGCGGAACTTCCGGGTCCAGGCGGAGGTCTATGGCACCGGCGAGGCCGCCGCCTTCGCCCTGGCGGTGGAGGAGCTCATCGACCGGCTGCTCTACTGGCCTCCGCCCCCGCCCATCCGGAGGCTGCTGGCCCTCCACGCCTCCTCCCGGACCACCAGCAATACGTTGGCCCTGTGGGACCTGGTCCGGCGGAACCTGCCGGATACGGTGGAGGTCACGGAGCTGGGATTGCGCAACGGCACCGTGGCCGACTGCAACGGCTGCGCCTACACTACCTGCCTCCATTTCGGCGAGCAGGGCGGGTGCTTCTACGGCGGGCCCATGGTGGAGGAGGTCTTCCCCGCGGTGCGGGAGTGCGATGCCGTGGTGATGCTCTGCGCCAACTACAACGACGCTCTGTCCGCCAACCTGACGGCCTTCGTCAACCGCCTGACGGCCCTGTTCCGGCAGAGTAGGTTCTACGACAAGCGGCTCTATGGGCTCATTGTCTCCGGCTACTCCGGCGGCGACCTGCTGGCCCGTCAGCTGATTTCCGCCCTCAATATGAATAAGAGCTTCTACCTCCCGCCCCGCTTCTGTATGCTGGAAACCGCCAACGAGAAGGGCAGTCTGATCAAGCTCCCCGGCGTGGCGGAGCGTGGGAGGGCCTTTGCGGAAGCGATGGTGTCCTGACGGCCGGGGCCCGTCTGCCGGATGCTTTCCGGCGGACGGGCCCCTTCCTCTATCTGTTTTCATTTACATACAGCGTTACCCGCTTCTGGATCAGCTCCACCGTTTCTTGCAGGGATTTGTCCCCGGCGAAGTAGGGCTGGACCTGCTCCCGGATGATGTCCATCAGGTCCCGGGCGTCCCGGCTCATGTGCTCGATGGCGTCGTAGAGCGCCCAGAACCGGTCCATCTGGGCCTGGGTGGGGGCCATCTGATAGGCCGCCATGACCAGGGGCTCGCCGATCCGGACGGGGAAGTTGTCCACCGGCGCCTCGATGGGCTGGCCGTTCTTGTCCGGAATGAGCTCGCCGTCCCCGTCCACCCGGCACCATTGGGGCTCCAGCAGCGCCTCGAAGTCCGCGCGGTTGAGGGGAAAGCCGGAGGCGAAGGATTCGTCCATGCCCTCGAAGGACTCGTGCTGCATATAGCCGCCGGGGAGCAGCAGGGTACGCACAAAGGCCCACGCCCCCTCCTTGACCTGGCTGGCGGCGGAGATGGACATCCGGTCCTGGAGGTCAAAGCTGCTGCCCGCGCCGCTCCCGGCGGGAGCGCCGACAAATGTGGCGTAGAGCTCCCTATCCGGCATACCGGACGCCGCGCCGCCGGCGACGGACCAGCCGAGCCGCCCGTCCATGGCGGCCTCCAGGCGGCTGACAAAGGGGGCGTTGGAGTAGTTGGCACACTCCTGTCCGTTGTACTCGCTGACGAACGTATAGAGGACCCCGGCGTCCCACAGCCGCTCCTCATAGCTGCCCGCCGACAGGGTCTCCGGTCCGCCGAAGTAGATGTCCCAGGCAGTCAGGTCCGAGACCTCTCTCAGTGACGCCTGGCACAAAACCGGTCCGCTCTCCCACAGCAGCGGCGTGTCCGCCCCATAGTCGATCTCCCCCGTTCCGGCGCTGGTACACAGGCGCAGCAGGTCCTTGAACTCCTCGCTGTCAAACCGGCACTCCCCGGTCTCCCAGTCCAGATAGCGGTCCAGGTCCATCTCCAGCATGAGCCACAGGGCCTCCTCCGCGTTCATTTCGTACAGGAACCGGGGCTGGCCGAGGTAGATGTCCGGCGCGGCCCCGCCGCAGGCTTCCAGGAGCTCCTCCAGCGTCCAGCCGGTCCGGTCCCCGGCCACCGCCCGGCTGGTGACGGCGGTCTCGACAGTGAAACTGCTGCCGATGGTGCAGAGCTTCCCGTCCGTGGAGGCGCACTCCAGCACATGGACCATCAGATCGTCGCGGCTGATCGACCGGTCGCCGTCGATCCAGGGCCACAGGTCCTCCAGGTAGCCCCTGCTGGCATAGATGTCCAGGGGCAGACTGCTGCCCATGATGTCGGGGGCCCGCCCCGCCGCGATCTCCCCCTGGAGCCGCAGGCGGGCGGCGTCCCGGACGGCGTTGCGGGCCTCCACCGTGTCCGCCGTCTCAAAGCCTCCCTCGGTGTAGTCCCGGTATTCGATGTGGTAGGTGTCGTTTTCCTCGTTGAATTTCTCGATCCGGTTGCGGATGTAGGCATGATTGCCGATGGCCCCGTAGACGATTTTGACTTTTGCGTCCTCCGGCAGCTGGTCGGTGGGGGAGAGCAGGGCCAGCCGGAGTTCCGCTTCGTAGGGCGAAGCGCCGTTTTGCATCGTGCGCAGCAGGATAGCCGCCCGGTTTCCCTCCAGCAGGGCGAAGCAGGCCGTGCCGCTGTAGCCCTTCAGCCGGGTATCCGCCAGGGGAAGCAGCCGCTGGGGGATGATCTCCCCCTCCGCCATGCCGTAGAGTACGCCGTCCTGGATGTAATAAAACAGGCACGTCTCCCGCCCGCTGTAGACGGCGCCCACGCCGGAGGGGACGGGGTAGGCGTCCTCCCCCCAGTCCCGGCGTTCGGGGTCGATGGTCCGCACCTCCCGCTTTCCGCCGGGGAGCGTCACCAGGGCTGCCGCCCTGCCGTCCGGCAGCAGGGCCAGCCGCCCGCCCGCACCGGCGAAAAGGGAGATGGGCATATCCGCTTCCAGCGTGAACAGGCAGCTCCCCTCCTGGTCCAGTACGGCCACGCCGCCGTTCCAGGCAAAGCAGATGTTGCCGCCGCCGTCCACCGCCACGCTGGCCTCGTCGAAGGAATCCCCGCCCGACAGCGCCCGCACGGCGTCGCTGAGGTCCACCACCTTTTTCTGCTGCCCCGTGACCGGATCCAGCTGGCGCACGTGGTGAAACTCCGCCTGGTAGGACAGATAGTCCGCCTTCCGGTCGGTCTCCTCGTCAAAGTCCTCCGGCAGGTCGAAGTGGGAGACATACCAGATCTCATACAGCCACAGCGTCCCATCCGGGGCCAGCATGGGGCCCAGACGTCCGACAGCGGCGTCCTCCGGCGCGTTGGAGGACTGATAGCCCTCCATTACCTCCGCCGTCCCATCCTCCAGACGCACCCGGCAGAGGACGGAGCGGACGGCGTCCCCGGTCTTCTCGTCGGCCAGGATGTACATGTACTCCCCGTCGGTACAGCAGCCCGCGAGATTGCCCGTCTCCACCGGCAGGGCAGCCGTCTCTGCCGTGTAGGCGGGAGCGGACTCCCAGTTGATTGGATGGACCTCCTCCTTCGCCTTACAGGACGTCAGGCCCAGCAGCAGGGCGAATGTCAGCAGGATGGAGGCTGTTTGGTTGACAATAGGCTTCATAGCAATCCCTCCGTTACACAAATGGTGGAATCCTTCCATTTTTTATCATTATCCCTCCCGCATGTTTCCTGTTTGTATCAAAAGTTTATCCCCTTTGCAAGCTTTCTGACAATGGGGAGGCCCTGCGGAAGTCGGCGAAAGACTGAAAATAGTTTTCAGGAATGGCGTCTTTTTGCTTGACAGACCGGGGGTGAAGCGAGTATTATTGAATAGGATTTTTGTCGGCGGATAAAAAGGGGTATCCGCCGA
>CAJUPS010000032.1 GCA_910588045.1 uncultured Oscillospiraceae bacterium
TCGCGTGCGCGAAAAGTAAGCCCTGCCCCGGCAGGGGCGAATCTAAAACAAGATTAAGCCAGGGCCGCCGCGCAGCGGCGGCGAAGAAAGAAGGTATAAGATGGCAAGCAATCGAATCGGGCGCATCAACGAGGAGATTCAGCGGGAAATGGCAGACCTCCTCCGGACCGTCAAGGACCCCCGCCTCCAAGGCGGGCTGGTCACCGTCACCCACGTGGACACCACCAGCGACCTCCGCTATGCAAAAATCTATATCAGCGCCCTGGATAAAGAGAGCGAAAAAGACGTGATAAAAGGACTGAAATCCGCCTCCGGCTACCTGCGCCGGGAGCTGGGCGCAGCCCTGCGCCTGCGCTACACCCCCGAGCTCCAGTTCATAGCCGATGACTCCATCCAGCAGGGGGCCCACATCCTGGAGATGCTTCGGGACCCCAACGTGGTCAAGCCCGCCAACCCCGCCAATGAACACATCGTTCTGGAGGAGGAGACATGAGCGCTGTCACCACCGCGGAGGCGGCCGCCCTGCTGCGGCAGCAGGACAGGATCCTGATTCTCACCCACCGCCGCCCCGATGGGGACACCATCGGCTGTGCCGCCGGGCTCTGCCTGGCCCTGCGGCGGCAGGGAAAGACCGCCTATCTGCTGAAAAATCCCGATGTCACCGCGGTCAACGCCGTCTACGCCGAGCCCTGCTGGGCGCCGGAGGACTTCGCGCCGGAGTTTGTGGTGTCGGTGGACATCGCGGCAAAGAGCCTGTTCTTTCCGGCGGCGGAGGCCTACTTTGACCGAATCGGGCTGGCGGTGGATCACCACCCCTCCTTCGAGGGCTTCGGAGAGGCCCGGTGCGTGGACGCCTCCCGGGCCGCCTGCGGGGAAATCGTCTATGAGATCTGCCGGGAGCTGGGGGAGGTCACGCCGGAGATTGCCCTGCCCCTCTATGCCGCCGTGGCCACGGATACGGGATGCTTCGTCTATGCCAACACCACGGCGAATACACACCGCGTGGCGGCGGCGCTGCTGGAGACGGGCATCGACTACTTTGCCGTCAACAAGCGGCACTTCCGGACCAAGAGCCGGAGGCGCATCGCCATCGAGGCGGAGCTGATGGGGAAGGCGGACTTCTTTCACGAGGGGCGCGGCGTGTTCCTGACCATCCCCCTGTCCCAGATGGAGCGCATCGGCGCCACGGAAAACGACCTGGAGGACGTCTCCTCCCTGGCGGGGATCATCGAGGGCGTGGACTGCGGCGCGGTACTCCGGGAGCTGGAGGGGGGCGAGTGGAAGCTGAGTCTGCGCACCGGGGCCAACGGCCGGGTGAACGCCACCCGGGTCTGTCAGCTTCTGGGCGGCGGGGGCCACGCCATGGCGGCGGGCGCAACGCTGAAGGGCGGCCTGGAGGAAGTGAAGGCCCTGGTTCTGGAGGCTGTGGATAAGGTGAAGCGGGAGTAGCAAAAAACCCAATTTTTCCTTGTCACAGGCCGCTGCATGTGATAAAATGGAGAAAAGTCCCCGAAGGAGATAGCGGCTATGATTTATGAAACCATCCCCCTGAGCGTCCCTGGCGCCTCCGGTGCAGCGGAGCTCACCTGCTATGCCCCTGACAACTGTCCGGATGTGGGGATGGATCGGGTCCGTCCGGCGCTGATCATATGTCCCGGCGGGGGCTACCACTGTCTGGCGGGACGGGAGGGCGAGCCGGTGGCCCTCCGGTTCGTCGGACTGGGCTGTGCCGCCTTTCTGCTGACCTATCACACGGCGCCCCAGGCCCGGTGGCCCATCCCCCAGCGGCAGCTCCTCTCGGCGGTGGCCTACGTGCGGGACAACTGTGCGCGCTACCATGTGGACCCCCACGCGATTATCGTCATGGGCTTCTCTGCCGGGGGACACCTGGCGGGGAGTGCCGCGCTGATGTGGAACCGGCAGGAGATCTACCGCCCGCTGCACCGTCGGCCCGGCGTCTTCCGGCCCGACGGGGCTGTGCTGTGCTACCCGGTGGTCACAGGGGGCGAATTTGCCCACCAGGGCTCCATGGAGAACCTGCTGGGGGAGCGGTGCGGCGAGCTGCGCGATCATGTCTCCCTGGAGAAGCAGGTCCCCCGGTCGGCCCCGCCGTTTTTCCTCTGGCACTGCGCCGATGATACCTGCGTTTCCGTAGAAAATTCCCTGCTGCTGGACCAGGCTTTGCGGGATCGCGGGGTGCCCTCGGAGCTCCATATCTACCCCAGCGGGGGCCACGCCCAGTCCCTGGCGGACGATACCGTCTTCGCCCCCGGGGAGGACTGGCGGGCCGCGCCCATCTGCGCGGTGTGGGTCAGCCACTGCGCCATGTGGCTCCACCGAAATTTCGGTCACTACGCCATCGCTCCCCACCCCGACGAGGCCGCGCCGAAGAAACGGCGGAAGAAATAATCCTATACATCTACATACGGAGAGCCGCAGACAGTTCATGAACTGCCTGCGGCTCTCTAATATCATATCAAAAACGCAGTGTGTCATCGTGTAAAAAGGAAGGATACGAAAAAAACTTCTCCCGCGGTTGCACATGACGCGGCAACTTTCCCCATTTTCAACCCCCATGTGAGGGAAGACCACCTCCGCGTTAGGACGTACGGAAGAAAGTCGATGCCCCGGTCGGACGTCAGGCCAGCGCAGCCGGGCTGACCAAAAGGCTGTTGCAGCGAACCTTGACAATCGAATCATGCGTTTCTTGAAAAGCAGCTCAGACCCGCAGCCACACTCGCATCTCCCCCTCGCCGCGGTTGGCCCAGGCGAAGTAGGGAATCAGCCGGAGCGTCATCCGCTCCAGGGCTGGAGGTGCGTACTCGCGGTACAGCTCGTCCTCCGGCGGAGAGGGAACTTCCCGCCACGCGGGGACCCGGAGTGCCGCCAGGGGGAATCCCAGGATGTCCTCCATGCCCACGCGGACCTGGCCGCGACCGGCCGGGTCGAGACGGCAGAGGTGCAGATCCCGGCCGTTGTCGGCCTCCTCTGCGCAGTAGGTGATGGGCCCGCGGACCACGGCGGCCTTCCCCACGTCCTCCCGTACCCGGGGGTTGGCGGCGACGAAGCGGACCTCCATGTCAAAATCCAGGGCAACGGCGTCACCGTCCCGCCACGTGCCGGAGAGATAGCAATAGCCCTCCCGGTCCGTGCGGGATATGCCCTCCGGCGCGGTAATGGCCGCCCGGCGGCACCAGCCGGGGATCCGGAAGGCCAGGGTGCAGTCCACCGGCCCGTCCGTGCGGATGGACATCCGGGCGCAGCCCTGCCAGGGCATGTCCGTTTCCATCTCCAGGCGGAGCGCTCGCTTCCCCACCTGCTTGGTGAGGGAGCTGCCCAGATATAAATGGGTCCACAGGGTGTCCCCGCTTTCCGTATAGGCGTAGGAGGCCACGGAGCTGACGAGCCGCGCGATGTTCGGCGGGCAGCAGGCGCAGCCGAACCACTTCTGCCGGACAGGCTCTACGTGCGCCAGCCGCTGATCCCGGCGGCAGCTGTCAGGCACGACCTCCAGGGGGTTGACGTAGAAAAAGCTCTTGCCGTCCAGCCCCATACCGGCGGGGACGGCGTTGTAGAGCGCCCGCTCCATGACGTCCGCGTACCGGGCCTCGGGGGAGATCTCCAGCATCCTGCGGGCGAAAAACACCAGCGCGATGGCGGCACAGGTCTCCGAGTAGGCGCTGTCGTTGGGCAGGTCATAGGGGTAGGAGAACGCCTCGCCGTGGACCGTGCCGCCCACGCCGCCGGTGATGTACAGCTTCTCCCCCGCCACGCTGTCCCACAGCCGCCGACAGGCGGCGTATAGGGCCTTGTCCCCGGTCCGCTTCGCCACGTCCGCCATACCGGCGTAGAGATACCCCGCCCGGACGGCGTGGCCCACCGCCTCGCTCTGCTCCCGGACCGGGAGGTGGGCCTGGTGATAGGCGTACCGCTGCGGGTCCCCGTCCTGGCGGAAGGGCTTGCCCTCGTATGCGGCCCGCTCCCGGGCCTCCTGGTCGAAATAGTGGGGCTGGGTTCCCCGCTGGTCCAGGAAGAACCGGCTCAGGCGCAGGTACTGCGCCTCCCCCGTCGCCTCGTAGAGCCGCACCAGGGCCATCTCCGCCACCTCGTGGCCCGGATAGCCCTTTGCGCCGCCCTCCGGACCGAAGTGCGCCCCGATGCAGTCGGCGAAGCGGCAGGCCGCCCGCAGCAGCTTGTCCTTGCCGGTGGCCTGATAGTAAGCCACCGCCGCCTCCGCCAGATGGCCGAAGCAGTAGAGCTCGTGGTGGTCCCGCAGGTTGGTGAAGGCGCGGTCCATGCCGTTGAGGAGATAGAAGGTGTCCAGGTATCCGCTCTCGTGCTGGGCAGCGCAGACCACGTCGATGGCCCCGTCCGCCGCCGACTCCAGGGCGCTGTCCGGATGCTGGGCAAGGGAATAGGCCACGGACTCGATCCACTTGGAAAAATCCGAGTCCTGGAAGACGAAGCCATAGAACCGGTCGGGGTCGGGATGGGCCGGGTCGTCCGGGAGCTGCTGGAAGCCCCGGTCGGTGTACGTCGGCGCCCGGAAGGCGCTCCCCAGCGCCCGCTTCTTCTCCAGCAGCCGCGCCGCGGCCCGGAAGTTGTGCATACAATAGCTGGGTTCCGCCCCCTCCACCCGGTCGTTGAGGGCCTCCCACTGGTAGGGGATGACCTGGGTGCGGACGGTCTCCTGCTCCCTGCCCCAGAAGCGGTCCGTCACCTTTACGCACTTCAGATCAAGGGGAGCGCTGAAAAATTCCCGTTTCATCACGTCAGCCTCTCCGTCCTTTCATCAGCCGCCCTCCTGGGGAGAGGGGGACCCCTCCAGGTAGCTGAGGGAGACCTGGATGTCCTGGGCGTAGTTGCCGAAGGTCTTCCCGAAGATGGTCAGCCCTCCCACGTGGGCGGACTTGTAGTCCACGGAGAAGCGGAGGTTGAACTGGGGCTTCTGGTCCAGGTCCAGATCCCCGATGCGCACGTCGGAGATCTTCAGTCCGTCCATAAAGGTTCCCTGACCGTTGACGGTCAGCATTTTGAGCAGGCCGTACTGGTTCCAGTTGGGAAACCACCAGTCGGGGGTAAAGATTCCCCGCACGTCCCCGAAGTCCCCCGGGGAGGTCCAGGTGCCCACGAACACATCGTTGATATAGAAGCCGATGTCGCTGGGCCACTGGTTGTTGACGCCGGGGGCCTCGGAGGAGAGCTCGGCGGAGACGGTGACCTGGGTGATGTGCTGATACATGGGGGCGAAGTTGGGCACCTGGTATTCCACATATCCCTGGGTAAACCAGAGGATGTCCGCGTCAAAGTGGTCCGGGTGGGAGAAGTACCGGTAGTCGTCCACCACGCCAATCACCTGCTCGCCGGTGGCCAGGCCGCAGGTGGGGAAGACCTGACAGCTGCTGTACCGACCCACCTTCAGGTCGATGGTGCAGGTGTTTTCCGTGGACTGGGAGGCGTTTTTTACGTTGATGAGGAGCTTGTCCGGAACAACGCGGCAGATCTTCTGGTTGCCATGCCCGGTGGAGTCGTTGGAGATGGCGACCATGCCGCATTCCTCCAGCTTCCGGATGTGGGTGGTCAGAGCGCCGTTGGTGATGTGGAGACTGCTGGCCAGCTCGTTCATGTTCATGGGCCGTTCCACCAGCAGCCGCACGATCTCCAGCCGGACGTCGGAGCCCAGGGCCTTGAAAAGAAGCAGTCCGTCGCTCAGCTTTTCAATGTGCAGCATCGGGGTATCCCCCTTCGGTGACAAAAATTTTTTGAGAAAACCCAAAGTATTATAGAGTATTATACCAAAATATGCAGGGACCGTCAACCAGATTTTCGTTAGTCTTTATGGAGCCACTCGTTGTCCGTGCGCCGCCGGTCCTCCTCCACCTCGTCGGGGAGGTAGGTGCGGAAGACCTGGATGTAGACGTGGGCGGTCACCCAGGCCATCAGGCCCGCGCCGCTGACCATCATCAGCCCGGTAAAGGGCGGGAAGATGGCCAGCATCAGCCACACCGTGGCCCACAGAAACACCAGCAGCAGGGTCATGGGCAGGTGGCGGATGCTCATGAACAGGGCGTTCTTGAAGGTGACGAAGATGCTCCCGGTAAACTTGGCCAGCACGGGGAACAGGTACAGCAGCGTCATACAGCAGGGGACCAGCAGCATATAGCAGCCCGCCAGCATGATGTTCCCGGCGAGGCCGCCCCAGGTGGTGCAGAAATTCAGGTCCACCCACAGGACCGCCGCCACCAACACCACTATCAGCCACAGGACGGTGGCCTGGCGGAAGTTCTCCTTGAACGACTTGAAGAAATTGGAGGTCACCTGGCCCTCGTTGGTGCGGATGCGCTTCATCATCGCGTAGTAGAGCGCCGTGGTGGATGCCCCGATGGTGAATAGCGGCAGGCTGGTGAACAGCCAGAGAAAATGCAGGATTACAATGTCGGCGATCAGGTTCAGCGCCCGCCACAGCGGGCCTTCCATAGAGAACAAAGTCGTTTCCTCCTTATGATCCGTGGGCCAAAAGGGACAAATTTTGAATGATTTTTATTATATCCTACCTGGCGGAGGTTGTCGAGAGTGAGAAATAACAAATTTTATCCGCTCCAATATAATAATTTACCAAAATCTAAAATTGGGGCTTGCATCTTTGCGCACAAAGGACTATAATGCACTCACTGCGGCCACGCAGCCCGTGGCTGCGACAGGAGGTATTGCTATGAATCAACGATCTGTTCGCGAAACTGCGTATAACCGGCCCTTCATCCGGCAGCGGGCAGACCCCTATATTCTCCGGCGGGAGGAGGGCGGGTACTACTTCACCGCCTCGGTGCCGGAGTATGACCGGATCGTGCTGCGCAGTGCGGACACGCTCTCCGGCCTGCGGGACGCGGAGGAGCGGGTCCTCTGGGTCAAGCACGAGTCCGGCCCCCAGAGCGTCCACATCTGGGCCCCGGAGATCCACCGCCTGGACGGCGCGTGGTATATCTACTACGCCGGGGGGGACAAGGACGACGTGTGGGAGATCCGGCCCTACGTGCTGCGCTGCACCGGCGACCCCATGACCGACCCCTGGGAGGAGCTGGGGCCCATGCGGGCCTCGGAGGGCGACCCCTTCTCCTTCCGGGCCTTCTCCCTGGATGCCACCGTGTTTGAGAGCGGAGGGGAGCGCTACATGGTCTGGGCGGAAAAGGTGGGCGTGGGCAAGCAGATCTCCAACCTGTACATTGCCCGCATGGCCAGTCCCACCCGGCTGGCCACGGCCCAGGTGCTGCTGAGTACCCCGGACTACGACTGGGAGCGGGGGGACTTCTGGGTCAACGAGGGCCCGGCCCTGCTGCGCCACGGCGGGAAACTGTTTCTGACCTTCTCCGCCAACACCACCGGGGAGCTGTACTGCATGGGGATGCTGTGGGCGGAGGAGAACGCGGACCTGCTGGACCCCGCCAACTGGACCAAGCTCCGCCAGCCGGTATTCCGCAGCGACGACGAGAAGGAGGTCCACGGTCCCGGCCACAACTCCTTCACCCGGGCGGAGGACGGGACGGACCTGTGCGTCTACCACGCCCGGCAGTACGACCGCATGGAGGGCAACCCCCTCTACGATCCCAACCGCCATGTCTATCTCATGCCGGTGACCTATGATGCCGCCGGGTTCCCCGTGTTTCGCCACTTGCCCCAGAATTGGTAACATTTTGCTTCTTTTTCCGCCGTTTCCCCAGGGAGACGGCGGGATTTTTTGTTTTCTTACAAAGTTTCTGGTTTTACAAAAATAATTTAGTTTATAGTGAAATCTCCACAAAAGCGGAAAAGAGAAAATGTTCAATCCGATGAAATTTTAATTTTTTGGAAGTTGGCGTTGTTTATTCCGGCGGAATGTGCTAGGATAAAGACAACGGAGGTTTTATAAAAGCCGAAGTAATTTATGTTTTCCTAAAAGAAGAAATGGAGGATTTGCACATGAAATCAGCAACTCGTTTTCTGAAGCGGCTGGGCTGCTTCACCATCGCGGCCATCCTCGCCCTGTCCTGCCTCTCCGCCTGCGGCGGCGGCTCCGGCAGCGGCGGCGGCAAGACCAAACTGAAGGTGTTCCTCTACATGAACGACCACGAGAAGGAAGTCTACACCGGCATGGTGGAGAAGTTCAAGGAGGCGCACAAGGACGAGGTCTCCGACATCGAGTTCCAGATCACCACCCAGAGCGAGTACGCCACCACCCTCACCGGCATGATGACCGCCAACGACATGCCCGACGTGTTCTACGTGGGGCCCGAGCGGGTCAAGGACTACGTGTCCAACGGCTACGTGGCCAATCTGACCCCGCTGCTCAGCGAGGCGGGCATCTCCACCGACGACCTGCCCCAGGGCATTCTGAACTTCTACCGGTATGACGGGACCAACGTGGGCGGCGGCGACCTGTACGCCCTGCCCAAGGATGCCTCCGTGTTCGCCTACGCCTACAACAAGGACGTCTTTGACGCCGCCGGCGTGGCCTACCCCGATCCCAACAAGCCCTATACATACGACGAGTTCGTCCAGGTCCTCCAATCCCTGACTAAGGATACCAACGGCGACGGCGAGATCGACCAGTGGGGCGCCAGCTTCGCCGACCTGTACATGCTCCAGCAGTTCATCTGGTCCAACGGCGCCCGGTTCACCTCTGAGGACGGCAAGACCATCACCATCGACACCCCCGAATTTGTGGACGCCCTCCAGAAGTACATCGACCTGACCCTGAAGTATCAGGTCACCCCCACCGTGGAGCAGGACACCGCCCTCGGGCCCTATCAGCGCTGGATCGCCGGTCAGACCGGCTTCTATGCCGCCGGGACCTGGGACGTGGCCTCCTTCATGGACCCCGAGACCTTCCCCTATAACTGGGATCTGTGCTACTATCCCACCCTGTCCTCCGGAAAATCCATGACCTGGTCCGGCACCGTGGGCTTCTGCGTCAGCGAGACCAGCGAGCACAAGGACCTGGCCCTCCAGCTCATCAGCTATCTGTCCACCGACCCCGAGGGCCAGAAGGACCTGTCCGGCATGAACGGCGCCTCCAGCGTCCAGGTGCCCAACCTGCTGAGTCTCCAGGATGAGTTCAAGCAGATGGTGGCCGACGGCTCCATGACCTATCCCTCCAATGTGGACGTGATCTTCAACTACCTCAACGGCTGCGACTACGCCGAGGCCCGGATGCAGGAGACCACCTACACCCCCAACACCGAGTGGATCGACATGTTCTGGGAGCAGCTCACCGACGTGAAGGCCGGTAAGCGGGACCTGGGCGAGTTCATCTCCACCATCAAGCCCGAGATGCAGGCTTCCTTGGATAAAGCCTGGGCGAATGCAGGCTGATCGGGAACTCGTGCGCCGCTTCGTGCGGAAATCGCGCGGCCTTAAGGCCGCCATCTGACGGAATCCTTCCGTCAGAATGAGCACTGTCCCTACACAACATATGAACTGCGGCCGGTCGGACCCGCAGGGGTCCGGCCGGCCCGTTTTTCAAGGGGGAGATATTTATTATGGCAGCAACTACCGCGACGAAACCCGCAAAGACCACCAATACGCCCCACATGAGCCGGATGGCGCTGCAGGAGCAGCGCTGGGGCCGCCTGTTCGTGGCGGCGCCCTTCATCGGCTTCTGCCTGTTCAGCGCGTTCCCCATCGTGTTTGCCTTCGTGGCCAGTATGTCCAACTGGACCGGCACCAACAGTATTTTTGAGAATTTCATCGGATTAGCCAACTACATTGAACTGTTCACCGATTCCCGCTTCTGGATGACCGTGGGCACCACCATCATCTACATGATCGGTATCCCCGTGGGCATGATCCTGGGTCTGCTGATCGCCACGGCCATGAACCGGAAGATCCCCGGCGTGAAGGTCCTGCGGACCATGTACTACGTGCCCGTCATTTCCTCCCTGGTGGCCGTGGCCATCCTGTGGGCCTGGGTATTCAACTATGACTTCGGCCTGCTGAACCTCATCATCAAGGCCATCACCGGCGGCAAGGGTCCCAACTGGCTGGGCGACGAGTTCTGGATCAAGGTCTCCATGATCATCTTCATGGTGTGGAAGGGCCTGGGGACCTCCGTGATTCTGTACCTCTCCGGCCTGCAGAACATCCCCCGGGACTACTACGAGGCCGCCACCATCGACGGCGCCACCGGCTGGCAGGCTTTCAGGAATATCACCATCCCTCTGGTTTCTCCCGTGACCTTCTACCTGCTCATCACCGGCATCATCGGCGGCTTCCAGGTGTTCGTGGAGGTCTCCGTCATGGTCACCAACGGCGGAATCAACTACTCCGCCGCCACCGTGGTCTACTACCTGTGGGACAAGGCGTTCAAGCACCAGCAGATGGGCTACGGCTCCGCCATGGCCTTCATCCTGGCTATCATCATCTTTATCGTGACCGCCATCAACTTCAAGGGTCAGGATAAATGGGTTAAGACCATTGATTAAGGAGGGGGAAAGAAAAATGGCTAAAGTTTCAAGCGGCGGCGTACAGTCCAAGGGCAGCCGCGCCCTGGATAAGGTCCTCTTTGTGGTGCTGGCCCTGGGGGCCGTCATCATGGTGTTTCCCCTGTTCTACATGATCATGTGCTCCTTCATGACCAAGAACCAGATCCTCTCCGCCAATTTCTCCGTGATCCCCAACCCCTGGCGTTGGGGCATGTACTCCGAGGTGCTCCACAAGGGCCTGTTCCTCTCCGGTATCCGGAACAGTCTGACGGTGGCGCTGCCAGTGCTGGTGGTGGGCGGCTTCACGTCCTCCCTGGCGGCCTTCTCCTTCGCCAAGCTGCGCTTCAAGGGCCGCGAGCAGATGTTCCTGGCGCTGCTGGCCACCATGATGATCCCCTTCGCGGTGGTCATGATCCCCCAGTACGTCATGTTCACCAAGATGGGCTGGACCAACAGTCTGCTGCCCCTGATCATCCCCGGCCTGTTCGGCAACGTGAGCATCATCTTCTTCCTGCGCCAGAATCTGTCCAGCATCCCCAACGACATGGTGGACGCGGCGAAGATCGACGGGTGCTCCTTCTTCCAGATCTACTACAAGGTGTTCCTGCCCATGATGAAGGGCGCGCTGATGACCCAGATCATTTTGTGGTTCATGGGCATCTGGAACGACTACCTGGCCCCCACCATCTTTGTGCAGAGCGAGAAGTGGTACACCTTGCAGGTGGTCATTCGCTCCTTCAACGACCAGTACGCGGTGAACAGTAACTATCCCCTGATCATGGCGGCCAGCGTGATCGCCATGCTGCCCACCCTGCTGCTGTTCTTCTTCTTCCAGCGGTACATCATCGAATCCATGGCCCTCTCCGGCGTAAAGGGGTAAGAAATGGACGAGAGCGGCGTGCTGCGCCTGAACGACCCGGACGTGGAGCGGAATCCCGCCTACGCCTCCCACGACCCCGGCATGATGTGGGACCCGCGCAGCGGGCTCTACTACTCCTACAGTACGGACAGCTACTCCCCCAAGGCGGGGCTGGGGAAGAAGATCGGGATCCCCGTGCGGGTGTCCCGGGACCTGGTGCACTTTGCCTATCAGAGCACGGTGCTGTCCGCCGCCGCCGTGAAGCAGGGGCGGGACAACGGGGCCTATCCCCCCACAAAGGGCTTCTGGGCTCCCTATGGGGAGTATGCGGGCGGCGAGTACCGGCTCTACTACTCCGCCACCCGGGACTTCGGGTCCTCGGAGTCCCGGATCTGGCTGGCGGTTTCCCAAAACCCCCTGGGGCCCTTTGAGAACCGGGGCGTGGTGGCGGACAGCTGGGGCACGGACGACTCCCTGCCCAACGCCATCGACCCCCACGTGCTCCACACCCCCGGGGGGAGGGACTACCTGCTCTACGGCTCCTTCTTCGGCGGGATCTACATGAAGGAGCTGCATCCGGAGACGGGGCTGCCTGTGGAAGCGGACCCCCGCTCGCTGGGACGGTGCGTCGCCCATCGGATGCCCCCTCCGGCCCTGGACGGGCCGGAGGGACCGGCGGGGCTGTACTGTCCGGAGACGGGGTACTACTACCTGTTCCTCTCCTACGGCTGGCTGGGGGACGACTACGACATCCGGGTGGGCCGGTCCCGGGACCCGCTGGGGCCCTACCTGGACTACGAGGGCAGGGACCTGGCCGGGGAGAGCCTGGGGCTGAAGCTGGCGAACAGCTACATCTTCCGGGCCAGGGCGCCCCGGGTGAAAAGCGGCGGCGGCTGGCAGTGGGGCGGCCTGCGGGGGCCGGGGCACGGCGTGCCCTTCCGCGACCCGGTGAGCGGGCGGTACTTCTTCGTCCACCATATCCGGGACGGCAACCCCAGGGACTGCCGGTACGACCCCGTCTACGACCGGTACAGCTACCGGCACCACTACATGGTGGTCCGGCCCATGTTCTTCGTGGACGGATGGCCGGTGCTGGGGCCCGAGCCCTACGCCGGGGAGTCCATGGAGGCGGTGACGCCCCCCGACGGGGAGATGTGGGAGGTCATCGTCCTGGATGACCGGGACAACAGGATGAAGACCTCCGGCAACGCCCGGCTGGCCGCGGACGGGTATCTGCTGCGCCACAGCGTCTGCTATCGCTGCACGGACTTTGAGAACGGCGGGGAGGCGCTGGCCTTCACGGGGATCGACGAGTTCGGGCGGACCTGCTGGGGAAAACGCACCAAATAAGAACCTGTATTCACAACCGTTGCACGCTGTCTGGGCGGTCTTTTCCCCGCCGTACGGCGTCAATTTTCCTCGCAATCCGTCAGGATTGCTTCAAAAAATTTCCTTGTCCGGCGAGAAAAATCCTCGCCCATCCAGCATCCCCCGGTTATGAATACAGGTTCTAAGCGATTTTTAATCGGGGGTTGGGACGGCGCTCCCAACCCCTCTTTATTCAGAAAAGGGAGGATTACAAATGCCTCGCAGAATCAGACTGATTGCGCTGTGCTGCCTGCTGGCCCTTCTGGCGGCGTCCTGCGGCCAGAAGGAGAAGCTGCAAGGGGAGACGCCGGTAGAGCACACCTTTGCAGACGTGTCCCTCCACGACCCGTCCGTGGTCCGGGGGGAGGACGGGAATTACTACATCTTCGGCTCCCATCTGGCGGTGGCCAGGACCGGGGACCTGATGAACTGGGCGTATATCAACGATAAGATGAAGGCCCACAGCAGCGTGATCCCCGACGTATACACCGCCATGGCGGACGCCTTCGCCTGGAGTCAGAGCGACACCTTCTGGGCGCCGGACGTGGTCAGGCTCCAGAATGGGAAATACTGCATGTACTACTGCAACTGCAAGGGCGACGAGCCCCAGTCCTGCATCGGCATTGCCTATGCCGACAGCGTGGAGGGGCCCTACGAGAACCAGGGCCTGTTCCTCTACTCCGGCGCGGGTGCGGACGAGAGGAACGGCTTTGACAGCATCTATCAGCCCACCCGGGATCCCAACGCCGTGGATCCCTGCGTGTTCTACGACCCCGACGGGCGGCTGTGGATGATCTACGGCTCCTACTCCGGCGGCATCTTCGCCAAGGAGATGGACCCGGCCACCGGCCTGCCCCTGGACATGACGGACTACGGGACCAAGCTGCTGGGGGGCAACCACCTGCGCATCGAGGCCCCCTATGTCATCTATAACCCGGATACGGGGTACTACTACCTGTTCCTCTCCTTCGGCGGGCTGGACTCCGACGGGGGGTACAACGTCCGGGTGGTCCGCTCGGAGAATCCCGACGGGCCCTACTACGACTCCATGGGCCAGGAGATGACCAGCTGCAAGGGGCCCAGCGGGTCCTATTTCAGCGACGCCACCGCCGCCAACTACGGCGTGAAGCTGATGGGCGGCTACCGCTTCTGCTGGCAGGAGGGCGAGCTGGGGGAGAACCGGAAGGGGTATCTCTCCCCCGGGCACAACTCCTGCCTGTACGACGAGGAGAGCGGCAAGTATTTCATGATCCACCACACCCGCTTTGAGGCCCGGGGGGAGGAACACGAGGTGCGGGTCCGACAGATGTTCTTCAACGCCGACGGCTGGCCGGTGCTGGCCCCCTACCGTTACACCGGCGAGACCGCCGATGCGGTGACGGCGGAGGAGATCCCCGGGACCTACAAGCTCATCCAGCACGGACGGGACATCAACGCCGAGGCCCACCTGTCGGTGAACATCACCCTCGGGAAGGACGGCAAGATCGCCTGTCAGGAGGATGCGGACCTGTCCGGCGAGTGGAAGCTCACCGGGGACAGCCAGGCGGAGCTGACCATCGGCGGGAAGACCTACACCGGGTTGTTCCTGGTCCAGTGGGACGAGGACGGGCAGAAGGACGTCATGACCTTCACCGCTCTGGACGGGAAGTCCGGCACGTGCGTGTGGGGCAGCGGCCTGAAGGCAATGGAATAAAAAGGCAAAAGGGTTGCTTTTCCCGGCCCGCTGGGGTACAATGGGAGCAACACCATTATCAGGAGGATGCCTATGGCAATCATTCATATTGACGAGACCAAACCCCTCGGCCGCATTGCGCCGGAAATCTACGGACATTTCTCCGAGCATCTGGGGCGGTGCATCTATGAGGGTATTTTCGTAAAGCCGGACAGCGGCATTCCCAACGTCAACGGGATGCGCTGCGACGTGGTGGAGGCCCTCAAGGAGATCCGCGTCCCGGTGCTGCGCTGGCCCGGCGGGTGCTTCGCCGACGAGTACCACTGGAAGGACGGCATCGGCCCCCGGGAGAGCCGCAAGCGGATGGTGAACACCCACTGGGGCGGGGTGGTGGAGGACAACTCCTTCGGCACCCACGAGTTTTTCGAGCTCTGCCGCCAGCTGGGGTGCAAGACCTACATCAACGGCAACGTGGGCAGCGGCACCGTCCAGGAGATGAGCGAGTGGGTGGAGTACATGACCTTCGACGGCGTGTCCCCCATGGCGCAGCTGCGGGCGGAAAACGGGCACAAGGACCCCTGGCGGGTGGACTACTTCGGCGTGGGCAATGAAAATTGGGGCTGCGGCGGCAACATGACACCGGGCTACTACGCCAACCTCTACCGCCGCTATCAGACCTACGTGCGCCAGTACGACCATGCTGCGCCCATCCGGAAAATCTGCGGCGGGCCCAACGTGGACGACGCGAAGTGGACGAAGAAGGTGCTCAAGACCTGCTTCGCTCCGCCCCACCCCGACGACGCCCACGGGTTCATGGACGGCCTGAGCCTCCACTACTACGTCCACCCCGGCGGATGGCAGAACAAGGGCAGCGCCACCGTCTTCACGGAGGAGGAGTGGTACGCCACCATGGAGAAGGCCCTCTATATGGAGGAACTGATCCGCCTCCACGGCGGCATCATGGACAAGTACGACCCGGAGAAGAAGGTGGGCCTCATCGTGGACGAGTGGGGCACGTGGTACGACGTGGAACCGGGGACCAACCCGGGCTTCCTCTACCAGCAGAACACCATGCGGGACGCCCTGGTGGCGGCGGTGACGCTGAACATCTTCAACAACCACTGCGACCGGGTGCAGATGGCCTGCATCGCCCAGATGGTGAACGTGCTCCAGGCGGTGCTCCTCACCGAGGGGGAGAAGATGGTCAAGACCCCCACCTGGCACGTGTTCCGCATGTACCGGGACCACCAGGGGGCCCAGGCCCTGCCGGTGACGGTGGAGGACGCGGGCACCGCGGGCGGGAAGCTCCCGGCGGTGCAGGTCTCCGCCTCCCGGATGGAGAGCGGAGAGATCACGGTGACGGCGGCCAACCTGTCCATGACGGAGAGCCGGACGGTGCGCCTGGCCCTGGCGGGCCGGAAGACGGCGGAGGGCGTCCTGCTGGCCGGGGAGGCCCACGCCCACAACACCTTCGACGAGCCGGAGGCCGTGCAGGAGCAGGCGCTGGCGGTGACGCAGGCGGAGGACGGCATCTCCTTCACGCTGCCGCCCTGCGGCGTGGCGTCGGTGCGCCTGGCGTGACGGAGCGCCGGTGCCGTAGGTGCCTGCTGGAGGAGTTCGACGAGGCGGCGTACATCCGGACCTTGAAGACTCACATCGAGGCGACGCCGGAGCGGGAGCGCACGCCCCCGGAGGAATACGACCGGCGGCTGGCGGCCTGCAAGGGCTGCGACCGGCTGGAGGCGGGGACGTGTACGGCCTGCGGATGTTATGTGGAGCTGCGGGCGGCGTCCAGACGCGGGCGCTGTCCGTACAAAAAATGGTAAAAAGGAGAGGTTTCCTATGGATATGAGAGCAAAAGAGTTCTGGTTCGTGGTGGGCAGTCAGTTTTTGTACGGCCCCGAGGTGCTGGAGACCGTGGCCGGACGGGCCCAGGAGATGGCGGAGAAGCTCAGCAAGGTCCTGCCCTATCCCCTGGTCTACAAGGTGACCGCCAAGACCAACAAGGAGATCGCCGACGTGGTCAGGGAGGCCAACTACGACGACAACTGCGCGGGCATCATCACATGGTGCCACACCTTCTCCCCCAGCAAGATGTGGATCAACGGCTTTGTGGACCTCCAGAAGCCCTACTGCCACTTCGCCACCCAGTACAACCGGGAGATCCCCAACGAGGAGATCGACATGGACTTCATGAACCTCAACCAGGCCGCCCACGGCGACCGGGAGCACGGGTTCATCGGGGCCCGCCTGCGCCTGCCCCGGAAGATCATCGCCGGGTACTGGCAGGACGAGAAGGTGCAGAAGCGCATCGGGGATTGGATGAAGGCCGCCATCGGCGTGGCCGTGTCCAAGTCTATGAAGGTCATGCGCTTTGGCGACAACATGCGGGAGGTGGCCGTCACCGAGGGCGACAAGGTGGAGGTCCAGGCCAAGTTGGGCTGGCAGGTGAACACCTGGGCCGTGGGCGATCTGGTCAGGGAGATGAACGCCGTTTCCGAGGCGGAGATCGACGCGCTGATGGAGACCTACAAGGCCCAGTATGACGTCGCCACCGACAAGCTCGACCACATCCGCTACCAGGCCCGGGAAGAGATCGCCATGAAGAGGATGCTGGACCGGGAGGGCTGTATGGCCTTCTCCAACACCTTCCAGGACCTCTACGGCATGGAGCAGCTGCCCGGACTGGCCAGTCAGCACCTCATGAGCCAGGGCTACGGCTACGGCGGCGAGGGCGACTGGAAGGTCTCCGCCATGACCGCCATCATGAAGGCCATGGGCGAGGGCGGCAACGGGTGCTCCCTGTTCATGGAGGACTATACCTACCATCTGGTGGAGGGCCAGGAGTATTCCCTGGGGGCCCATATGCTGGAGGTCTGCCCCTGCTGCGCCGCCGGGAAGCCCCGGATCGAGACCCACCACCTGGGGATCGGCATGAACGAGAAGGACCCCGCCCGCCTGGTCTTCGAGGGCAAGGAGGGCGACGCCATCGTGGTCAGCCTCATCGACATGGGCGGCCGCCTGCGGCTCATCTGCCAGGACATCCACTGCGTGAAGCCCATTATGCCCATGCCCAACCTGCCCGTGGCCCGGGTCATGTGGCAGGCGGAGCCGGACCTCACCACCGGCGTGGAGTGCTGGATCACCGCCGGTGGGGCCCACCACACGGTGCTCTCCTATGACGTTACTGCCGAGCAGATGAAGGACTGGTGTACCATGCTGGGCATCGAGTTCGTCCATATCGGTAAGGACACCACCGTGGAGAGCCTGGAGAAGGAACTGTTCTACAACGACATTGCCTGGAAGCTGAAATAATCGCCTGTAGGGGGCGGCCTCTGCGCCGCCCCCTGCTTGTGCAAGAAGGAGCGGAATATGGCGCTGAAACTGAAAAAGGAATACGCCGGGGTGGTCTACAGCCCCCGGCGGGAGGAGATCTACTCCAACGGCGGCGGGGTGCTCTACCCCCGGCCCGTGGAGCTGCACCACGCCGGGGAACAGAGCGGGCTGGTGCTGGCGGTATTTGACCACTACACCCTCAAGGAGCCCCCGGTGTTCCCCATCTACGCCAGCCGGGACCACGGCAGGACCTGGGAATTTTACAGCCAGGTGGAGGACACGAAAAACGGCCACGGGATGCGCTTTCAGCCCATGCTGCTGGAGCTGGACCGGGACGTGGCGGATCTGCCTGCGGGGACCCTGCTGCTGACGGGGAACTCCATCCCCCTGAGCTTCGAGACCACGGAGCTGCTGCTGTTTGTCAGCCGGGACCAGGGGAGGACCTGGGAGTACCGGTCCTCCATCTGCGCCGGAGGGCCGCCCATCGAGCGCAACTGGGAGGCGCTGGGGCCGGTGTGGGAGCCGTTTTTGTACCTGAACGCGGAGGGGGACCTGACGGTGGTTTACACCGACGAGCGTCCCCACGCGGACCGGCGGTTCAACCAGACCCTGGCCGTGGCGGTGTCCAAAGACGGCGGAAGGACCTGGGGGGAGCAGAGCATGGTCTGCGCCATCCCCGACGGGGAGCAGCGGCCGGGGATGGCCATCGTGACGCGCCTGCCCAACGGGCGGTACTTCATGTGCTATGAGATCGTCTGCTTCGCCGCCCGGACGCCCCAGGGGGAGACGCCCACCTGCGACGTGTACTGCCGGTTCTCCGACGACGGCGTGGACTGGGGCGACCCGGAGGACTGGGGGAAGCGGATCGAGAGCGCGGACGGGATGTACCTGGGCAACATGCCCTACTGCCTGTGGGTGCCCCAGGGGGGCGAGAACGGGACCGTCATCGTCTCCGGCAAGCGGGACAGCGGCGCGCTGGGTCTGCGGGACCCGGGGGACTTCCTGGTCAACTACAATCTGGGGGAGGGCCCCTGGGAGAAGGCGCCCATGCTGGTGAGCTACGACGCGCGGATCCACCAGGCGGGGTGGAGCATGGGGATGTGCACCGTGGAGGACGGGCAGAGGCTCTTGCAGCTGGCCCCCACCCAGTGCGACCCGGTGCTGCTGCAAATTTCTTATGGGATCGGGAACCTGGGAACAGTGTAATTTTCCTGCAAATACATCACAACAAGGAGGACTGGCATGGATTTCAAAAACACGGCGCTGGGAATCGAGTTCGGTTCCACGCGGATCAAGGCGGTTCTGATTGACGAGAACCACAACCCGGTGGCCTCCGGCAGCTACGATTGGGAGAACCAGCTGGCGGACGGCATCTGGACCTACTCCATGGAGGAGGTCCACCGCGGACTCCAGACCTGCTACGCCCGTCTGGCGGAGAACGTCCGGGAGACCTGCGGGGAGGAGCTGACCGAGGTGGGGGCCATCGGCATCTCCGGCATGATGCACGGCTACCTGCCCTTCGACAGGGACGGGCGGCAGCTGGCCGCCTTCCGCACCTGGCGCAACACCATCACCGGGGAGGCCGCCGGGCAGCTGACGGAGCGCTTCGGCTTCAACATCCCCCAGCGCTGGAGCGTGGCCCACCTCTACCAGGCGGTGCTCAACGGGGAGGAGCACCTGCCCCGGCTGGCCCATCTGACCACCCTGGCGGGTTACATCCACTGGCGGCTCACCGGGCGGAAGGTCATGGGCATCGGCGAGGCGGCGGGCATGTTCCCCATCGACAGCGAGGCGCTGGACTTCGACGGGGGCATGATCGAGAAGTTTGACGCGCTGATTGCCGAAAAGGGCTGCGCCTGGCGCTTCCGGGACGTGTTCCCCCAGGTGCTGGCGGCGGGGGAGGACGCGGGCTGCCTCACCGAGGAGGGCGCCCGGTTCCTGGACCCCTCCGGGAAGCTGAAAGCGGGCATCCCCCTGGCGCCGCCGGAGGGCGATGCGGGCACCGGCATGGCCGCCACCAACTCCGTCCGGGTCCACACCGGAAACGTCTCCGCCGGGACCAGCGACTTCGCCATGGTGGTGGTGGACAAGCCCCTGGGCGTCCACCGGGAGATCGATATGGTGACCACGCCGGACGGCGCGCCGGTGGCCATGGTCCACTGCAACAACTGCACCAGCGACATCAACGCCTGGGTGGATTTGTTCGCCGAGTTCGCGGAGGCGGTGGGGTCCGGCGTGAGCAAAAATGAGCTCTATCCTCTTCTGTTCCGGAAGGCCCTGGAGGGGGACCCGGACTGCGGCGGGCTGCTCAGTTACAACTATTTCTCCGGCGAGGGGGTCACGGATCTGGACGCCGGACGGCCCGTCTTCGCCCGGATGCCGGACAGCCGGTTCACCCTGGCCAACTTCATGCGTACCCACCTGCTCTCCGCCCTGGCCACGCTGAAAATCGGCCTGGACATCCTCACCGGGGAGGAGAAGGTCCAAATCGACAAGCTCTACGGCCACGGGGGCTACTTCAAGACCCCTGGCGTGGGGCAGCGGATGTTGTCCGCCGCCGTGGGCGCGCCGGTGTCCGTGATGGAGACCGCCGGGGAGGGCGGGCCCTACGGGATGGCCCTGCTGGCGGCCTACCGGCTGCGCCGGGAGAGCGGCGAGACGCTGGCGGACTACCTGGAGAAAAAGGTCTTCGCCCGGGCCAGGGTGTCGGATCTGGCGGCGGACGAGGGCGACCGGGCGGGCTTCGAGAAATTCCTGGCTCTCTACCGCCGGGCGCTGCCGGTGGAGCGGGCCGCCGTGGAGACGATGGAGGGATAACGGGATGCTGGAAGAACTGAAAAAGAGGGTCTACGAGGCCAACATGGAGCTGCCCCGGCGGAACCTGGTGACCTACACCTGGGGCAACGTCAGCGGCATCGACCGGGAAAAGGGGCTGTTTGTCATCAAGCCCTCCGGCGTGGAGTACGACGAGCTGAAACCGGAGGACCTGGTGGTCATGGACCTGGAGGGCAACCAGGTGGAGGGGGAGCTGAATCCCTCCTCGGACACCAAAACCCACCTGGTGCTCTACAACGCCTTCCCCGCCATCGGGGGCATCGTCCACACCCACAGCCCCCACGCCGTGGCCTGGGCCCAGGCGGGCCGGGACATTCCGGCTTACGGCACCACCCACGCGGACTACTTCTACGGCCCCGTCCCCTGCGCCAGAAATCTGACGCCCGAGGAGATCGAGGCGGACTACGAGACCAACACCGGCCACGTCATCGTGGAGACCTTCCGGACCCGGGGCATCGACCCCGCCCACGTGCCTGCGGTGATCTGCCGGAACCACGGCCCCTTCACCTGGGGCAAGGACGCCGCGCAGGCGGTGTACCACTCCGTGGTCCTGGAGGAGGTGGCGCGGATGGCCATGTTCACCGAGGCGGTCAACCCGAAAGTTGGCCCCGCGCCCCAGTGCATCCAGGATAAGCACTTTATGCGCAAGCACGGCCCCAACGCCTACTACGGACAGGGAAAGAGGGCATGAATAAAAACGACTTTGCCCCCCGCCCACCCATGGGGTGGAACAGCTACGACTACTACGACACCACCGTCAATGAATCCCAGGTGTGCGCCAACGCCGCCGTCCTGGCGGAGAAACTGCGCCCCTTCGGCTGGGAGTACGTGGTGGTGGACATCCAGTGGTACGCCCACGGGGCGGGGTCCATGCGGGAGCAGTTTCAGTACATCCCCTTCGGCGGGGTGGAGTTGGACGGCTTCTCACGACTCCTGCCGGACCCGGAGCGGTTTCCCTCCTCCGCCGGAGGAAAGGGCTTCGGCCCGCTGGCGGAGTACGTCCACAGCCTGGGGCTGAAATTCGGCATCCACATCATGCGGGGCATCCCACGGGCCGCCGCCCACCGCCACACCCCGGTCAAGGGATGCAGGCTGACGGCGGACATGGTGGCGGACCCCTCCTCCGTGTGCCGCTGGAACCCGGATATGTACGGCGTGCGGGACTGCGAGGCCGGGCAGGTGTACTACGACTCCCTGCTGGAGCTGTACGCCTCCTGGGGGGTGGACTTCATCAAATGCGACGACATCTGCAATACCAACAACCAGAGCGCTTACGGCGAGGGGAACTACGCCGGGCGGCATGAAATCGAGATGCTTGCCCGGGCCATCGAGAAGCAGGGGCGGCCCATCGTCCTGTCCCTGTCCCCCGGTCCGGCGCTGATCGAGCGGTCCTGGCACTACAAGAAGTACGCCAACATGTGGCGCATCACCGACGACCTCTGGGACAAGTGGCCGGATGTGAAGGCCATGTTCGCCCGCTGCGAGCTGTGGCAGGACCACGTGGAGGCCGGGTGCTACCCGGACTGCGACATGCTGCCCCTGGGGCAGCTGGGGAGCGGATTCGGGCACGGGGCGTGGAGCTGCCGCCTGACCCGGGAGGAGCAGCGGACCATGGTGACGCTGTGGTGCCTGTTCGGGTCCCCGCTGATGGTGGGGGCGGAGCTGACGGAGCTGGACGACTGGACCCTGTCCCTTCTGACCAACCGGGAGGTGCTGGCCATGCTCCCGGCCCGGCCCCGGCAGCTGCGGTGCACGGAGGAGGAGGCCGTCTGGACGGCGGGGGACGGGACCTATCTGGCCCTGTTCAACCTCGCGGACAGTCTGCGGACGGTGTCCGTCTCTGAATCGGAGTGCAGCGGCCTCTCCCGGGGCGGGACGGAGCTATGGACCGGGAAGGAGGCCCCGGTGGCGGCGGGGCGGCTGGCTGTGACCCTGGGCGAGCATAGCTGCGCGGTGTACCGGATGAAGCAATAAAAGCGCCAGGGGCGCGGAGATTTTCTCCGTGCCCCTGGCATTTCTTTCATCAAAAAAGGGTTATTCATCCTCCAGCCGCTGCACCAGGGCGAGGATGGCCTCAGCGGAGTTGAAGTTCTCGGGAACCAGGTCCTCCGCGCCGATGGAGATGTCGTATGCCTCGTTGAGCGCACCTACCAGCATGACGATACTCAGCGAGTCCAGGATCCCGTCGTCGATCAGGTGCTCCTGGCCCTCGAAGTCCACGCCGGGACAGTTCTCCTCCAGAATTTCCAACAGTTCGTCCATATTGTTTTTCTCCTTATTTATAATAGTTTTCACATGCGAAGCAAGATCTGACGGGAACTCCCGGCGCTGTTTGACGCCCTTGGGCGTCAAATGCGCTTAAAGCCGCGCGCAGTTTGGGACGGTTCTCTCTGTAAGATTTTTTTCGGGCGCGGCTTTTGAAGGATTCCGCCCTCTGCGGAGGGCGGCCAGAGGCTCTGCCTCTGGACTCCGCCACCTTTGAAAAGGTGGACGAAACTTTTATTACAGCTCCCTGCGGTCCTCCAGGGCGTGCATGAGCGTGGCGTCGTCGGCAAATTCCAGGTGCCCCCCCACGGGGATGCCGTAGGCCAGCCGGGTGACCCTCACGCCGAAGGGCCGCAGCAGCCGCGCGATATACATCGCCGTGGCCTCGCCCTCGGTGTCGGGGTTGGTGGCCATGATGACCTCCTGGATGTCCCCCTTGGCCACCCGCTCCACCAGGGATTTGATCTGTAGATCGTCGGGGCCCACGTGGTTCATGGGGGAGATCACGCCGTGGAGCACGTGGTAGCTCCCGTGGTACTCCCGGGCCCGCTCGATGGCCGCTACGTCCCGGGGGTCCGACACCACGCAGATGACGGACAGCTCCCGCCTGGGGGAGGCGCAGATGGGGCAGAGTCCTCCGGCGGTGAGGTTCTGGCAGACCGGGCAGCAGGTGACGTTCTGCTTGGCGTCCACAATGGCGTCGGCGAAGCTCTGGGCCTCCTCGTCCGTCAGGCTCAGGATGTGGAAAGCCAGCCGCTGGGCGGACTTGCCTCCGATCCCCGGCAGTCGGGCAAACTGCTCCACCAGCCGCTCCAGCGGTGCGGGAAAATGTTCCATGGCGTCAACCTCTCAGTTCTTTGATACGTGCGGGGATGTCCTGCGCCTTGTAGACCGCGCTGCCCGCCACCAGGACGTTGGCCCCGTTGGCGATGACCGTATGGCAGGTGACGGGGTCCACGCCGCCGTCCACCTCCAGCTCGCAGTCCAGGCCCCGCCCGTCGATCCACGCCCGGAGCTGTCGGAGCTTGGGCATCATGTCCTCCATGAACTTCTGCCCCCCGAAGCCGGGTTCCACGGTCATCACCAGCACCATGGAGCACTTGTCCAGAAACGGCAGCGCCGCCTCCGCAGGCGTCCCGGGCTTGAGGACGACCCCCGCCCGCTTGCCCTGGGCGCTGATGATGTCCAGGGCCCGGTCCGTGTTTTCCGCACTGTCGGCCTCCACGTGGACGGTGACGATGTCCGCCCCCGCCTGGCAGAAGCGCTCCACGTACCGCACCGGCCGGTCGATCATCAGGTGGACGTCCAGGGGCAGGTCCGTGACGCGCCGGATGGACTGGACCACCGGCAGGCCGATGGAGATATTGGGCACAAAGAGGCCGTCCATCACGTCCACGTGGAGATAGTCCGCCGTGCGGACGAGCGCAATATCCCGCTCCAAATTTGCAAAATCGGCGGCGAGGATCGAAGGCGCAATTTTTATCATGACTGCACATCCTTCCTGTGTGTTTTCGCGGCGAAACCGGCGGGGACGGGCCCGGGGGAGCCGGGGCGCACCTGGCACCCCGGTCAAGCTCTCCTCATAGGATACCGTAAGCGGCGAAAGCGTTCCGGCGGGGCGGAATCTTATCTCCCACCTGCCTGCCCCCTTCCGCCTGCGTCGAGGGCGCGCCGCATGATATAGGGGACCGCTGGGCACCCGGCGGTCCTCGGGGGCTGTCAGAACGTCCGCCGGACGTTCTGACAGCCCCATAATGCCGCCGCCGCATGACAGGGGGCTGCTGCTTTTTTCAGTATAGCAAATCCATTTCCAAAAATCAAGCGGGAGACGGCGATCAAATAAAATGCCAGGTATTTAGCAATTTTGCACAATCCTTGCCACCGTGTGCAAAATTGCACTTGTTTTTCCCGGACGTTTATGGTACACTTTGTGCATCTTATACATAGGAGGGACCCCCACCATGCGACATTTCAGGAAACTCCTCTCCGTCCTGCTGGCCCTGGTATTGGCAATTTCCCTGCTGCCTGCCGCCCTGGCCGCCGAGGGAGAGACCGGCGAAACCCACGTTACCATCCTCTGCACCTCAGATATGCACGGCGACATCTGGGGCTACGACTACGCGAGCAACAAGGAGACCGATAATAGCGGTATGGCCCGCCTGTACACCTACATCCAGCAGGTACGGGAGGAGAACCCCAACACGCTCCTGATCGATGCCGGTGACGACATCCAGGGAACCATCATGACCGATGACCTCTTCAACAAGAAGCCCGAGCGGGAGCACCCCGTCATTGCCGCCATGAACTTCATGAAGTTCGACGCCATGACCGTGGGCAACCACGAGTTCAACTGGGGCATTGAGAACATGAAGACCATCCTGGGCCAGGCGGAGTTCCCCGTCCTGTGCGCCAACGTCCGTGACGCCGAGGGCAACACCGCCGTGGGCGAGGACTGGACCATGCTGGAAGTGGGCGGCGTGAAGATCGCCCTCATCGGCGTGACCTCCCCCAGCGTTCCCCGCTGGGACGGCGGCAAGACTGGCATTGACGAGTGCACCTATGAGGATGCCAGCGCCGCCGTCAAGCGCACCATCGCCGAGATCGGCGACCAGGCCGACCTCATCATGGTCTCCGCCCACATGGGGCTTGAGGCGGAATACTACATCGCCGAGGACGACCGCCGGGATGCCGCAGGGAAGATCCTGGAGGTCAACCCCGAGGTGGACGTGCTCCAGGTGGGCCACACCCACTCCACCGTCAACGAGAAGGTGGGCGAGGTCCCCGTGGCCGGTGTGCGCAGCCTCTGCGTGGAGATCGCCCGCATCGACCTGACCCTGGACAAGGACAAGAAGGTTATTGACAGCAAGATCGAGATCGTCCCCATGAAGGACGTGGAGCCCAGTCAGGAGATCCGCGACCTGGAGATCGTGGCGGCCGCCCAGAAGGAGGCCGTGTCCTTCATCAATGACAACGTTCTGGGCAGCACCACCGCCCGCTTCCAGTCCGACAACGAGATCACCGGCATTGCCCAGGGCTGGATTGAGGACACCGCCGTCATGGACCTCATCAACAGCGTCCAGCTGGAGAAGTCCGGGGCCGACGTGTCCGCCGCCGCCCTCTTCAAGTACGAGAGCGACCTGCCCGAGGGCGACATCAAGTACAACAACATCTTCGACATCTACAAGTACGACAACACCCTCTACCGCGTCAAGCTCACCGGTGCGGAGCTGAAGACCTATATGGAGTGGTCCGCCGGGTACTACAACACCTGGAAGGAGGGGGACATCAACATCTCCTTCGATCCCGAGTTCCGTGATTACAAGTACGACATGTTCGCCGGTGTGAACTACGAGATCGACATCAGTCAGCCCGTGGGAGAGCGCATCAAGAACCTGACCTTCAAGGGCGAGCCCCTGAAGGATGACCAGGAGCTGACCCTGGCAGTGAACAACTACCGCTTCTCCTCCACGGTGTCCGGGATGCTGGCCGCCGGAGACGAGGCCAAGGAGTGGGAGTCCTCCGAGTCCATCCGCGATATGCTGGTGGAGTATTTTGCCGAGAACTCCCCCGTGGAGCCCAAGGTGGACAACAACTGGAAGATCGTAGGCATCGACCTCCAGAAGGACAACCCCGAGCGCGCGGAGATCATCAAGAAGATCAACGCCGGTGAGATCGAGTCCCCCAAGAACAAGGCGTACAACCTGGGCGGCGTCCAGGGCAACCTGGTCTTTGACGGCAACGCCGCCGACGTCGCCACCGCCACCGGCTCGGACAACGCCACCTATTACCGTCTCCGCGAGGTGGCCAAGCTGGCTGCGGGCACCAAGGGCGCCTTCAACGTGACCTGGAGCCAGGAGACCGGCGTCTCCATCGTCAAGGGTACGGACTACACCGCTGAGACCGCTCCCGCCGGGGTCGAGTCCACCGCCGCTGTCACCAAGCTGACCGTCACCGTGGACGGCAAGGCCGTGGAAGTGAACGTCGTGAACGTGGGCGGCAGCAACTACGTCTCCGCCGCCGGTCTGGCCGCCCTCCTGGGCGTCTCCGCCGTGGAGGCGGACGGCGTGCTGACGGTCACGGTTCCCGTGAATACCGGAATCGGTGGCTGATGCAGCAAGCCGCTTGAACAACTGAGTGTCAGGGCCCCGGTACGATGTACCGGGGCCCTGGTTTGTCTCGCGCGGCGCAGTTGCAATAATTTTTTCCAAATTACGCAAGTGCGCATACGCAGGAACGCATAAAGGCTTACACTGAGTTTGAGGTGGGATCGTTATGCGCATGAAAGAGGCCGTTGTCCATCGTTTTCAAGACCTATGCCGGGAGCGGAACATCAAATATAACGAGCTGGCCACGCTCTCCGGCGTGACGCCCTCCACGGTCTACAGCATGATGGACCCGGGCCGCAGGGATGTGTCGGTGATCACGGTCAAGAAGCTGTGCGACGGGCTGGGCGTCTCGGTCCCGGAGTTTTTCAGTGCGCCCTGCTTTGAGAAACTGGAACAGGAGATTTACTGATGAGATCGACAGGAATTGTACGCCGTCTTGATGAAATGGGCCGCATCGTGCTGCCCGCCGAGCTGCGCCGCACCATGGGCCTGCGGGAGCGGGAGAACATGGAGATCTTCACCGAGGGCGGCGCTATTATCCTGAAAAAGTACAGCCCCGCCTGCATATTCTGCGAGAAGGGTACGGATGTGATCCTCTTCAAGGGCAAGTTCATCTGCGCCCGGTGTCTCGAGTTGCTCCGGGCCGCCCAGGACGCGCCGGAGAAATAGCCCGCTGCCCCTCCAGCACATACAGGCGGCTGCCGCAGTCCCCCATGACCCGGGTCTGCCCGTCGTACCCGGTGCCGGAGAAGCCCTGCTTCAGCCACGCGCCGTACTTCATCAGCAGGTCTCCGGAGGCGGTCAGATCCTCCCGCTCCCCCGGCAGGCGGACCGCTCCGGCGGCCTTTTCTGCCAGCGAGCCCGGGCGGATATGCACGGGGGAGACCATGTTCACCAGGGACCCGAAGTCCGTGAGCGCCGCCGCTGCGGGCCGGACGGACAGGCGGTAGGTCCGCTTGGGCGACAGCCCCCGGGCCAGCAGTCGCAGGGCGGGGGCGTTGGGCCGGTTCTCCTGCTGGAGCAGGAAGGTGAGGGCCGTCCCACGGTCCCCGGACACCGCCATCAGCTGCCACAGGCCCTCCTCCCCGCCCCGCAGGCGGTAGAGGCGGCCGTACTGGAGCACGTCCCGGTACTTCTTGTAGAAGGCGAGCTGTCCCGCGACCCGCGTCTTCTCGCTGTCCGGCAGGCCGCAGAGGTCCAGCTCATACCCCAGCAGGCCGAAGGCCGATACATGGAACCGGCTGTCCAGCGGGGTGATCCGCAGCGTCTGGTGGTTGGGGCTGGCGCTGACGTGACAGCCCATCACCGACTGGGGGTAGCCGAAGCTTGCGCCGTACTGGATGCGGCAGCGGCAGAGGGCGTCGGTGTTATCCGACAGCCACACCTGCGGCATATAGCACAGCATCCCGGGATCGGTCCTGTTGCCGCCGCTGGCACAGCCCTCGAAGAGGATCCGGGGAAACCGCTCCGTCAGGGTCCCCAGCACCCGGTATAGCCCCAGGATGTACCGGTGTCTCGCCTCCCCCTGGCGCTCCGGCGGCAGGACGCCGGAACGGGCGTCCGTCATGATCCGGTTCATGTCCCACTTGACATAGGCGGGGTCCGCCTCCGCAAAGACCTTGCACAGGACCCCGATGAGGTGATCCTGCACCTCCCTGCGCCCCAGGTCCAAGAGATACTGGTTCCTCCCCATGGCCTGTCCCGGACGGCCCAGGATCCAGTCCGGGTGCGCGCGGTAGAGTGCGCTGTCCTCGCTGACCATCTCCGGCTCCACCCAGAGGCCGAAACCGATCCCCAGCTCCCGCACCCTGTCCGCCAGGCCCTTGAGCCCGTCGGGCAGCTTTTTTTTATTTGTGACGTCCCAGTCCCCCAGGGAGCAGCGGTCGTTGTCCCGCCTCCCGAACCACCCGTCGTCCAGAACGAACAGCTCCGCCCCCAGGTCCCGGCCCTGCCGGGCCAGGCGGAGGAGGTCCCGCTGGGTAAACCGGAAATAAAAGCTCTCCCAGCTATTCACCAATACCGGCCGGGGTCGGTGCTTCCACCAGCCGCGGACCACGTGCTCCCGGAGAAAGGCGTGGAGATTTTCGCTCATGGCCGTCAGGCCCCAGCCGTGGGTCATGGCCGCCTCCGGCGTGGTGAACGCCTCCCCGGGCTCCAGACGCCAGGAGAACCCCTCCGGCTGAATCCCCTGGAGGAGGCGAAGCTGGCCGTAGGCATTGCCGCTGGCACACTCGAAGTGGTCCCCGCTGTAGAGCAGGTGAAAGCCGAAGCAATCCCCGTGGACCTCGTCCGCCCCCGTGCGCCGCAGCATGACGAAGGGGTTGGCGCGGTTGGAGGAGCACCCCGTCCGGCTGCCGGAGACGACTGCGCCGGGTCCGCAGGGAGACTCCGTCCGCTCGAACTCCCGTCCCCAGGCCCCGGTAAAGGTGGTGAGAATATAGTCCTGCTCCGGGAAATCCACCTGGTTGCTCAACAGCCGGTGCACCGTCACCGGCCTCTTCCCCAGGTTGACGAGACGCGCGGACCTTGTGATGACGTCACAGTCCTCAAAGACCGTATACAGCAGCTCCAGCCGCAGCGCGTTGTTCCTGTCCGTCAGGCGGACCCGCAGCGTCCGGCATTCTCCCGCCTCGTCGTAGGACGACGGCAGGCCCTCCAGCGCCGGTTTTCCCGTCAGGATCTCCGCATGGTCAAAGCGGAAATCCGCCGGTGCACCGCCCTCCACGTCCAGCATCGTCTCCCGCAGGTCCCCCAGTCCCGGGGCGGAGATCTCCAGGGATCGATCCTCCAGGCATACGGTTCCCCACCCGGCGGCGTTCCCCGGCAGGTGCCGGACCTGGGGCACCAGTGCCTCCCAGCCGCCGGACAGCGCGAGCCGCCGCCCATAGTACAGGTGCTGGAGCAGTCCCTGCTCCGTCACGCAAAAGCAGTAGGTGGTCCTCTGCGTTTCCAGCAGGAAAAAGGTCTTGTCGATGCAGATCATGGCGTCGTCCCCTTTTCGATATTTTTTCCATTTTATCACGGCCGCCCGGGGAAATCAATGCTGTCCCGGTTTCCTCTAATTCGCTGCGATTTTTCAGCAATTTGGCCCCCGGGGTAAAACCCCGGGGGCCAAAATCTGTTTCTTGAAAGATTACTCCGCCTTATACAGGTCGATGAGCTTCATCAAGTGCGCATAACGCTCCTTGGCGGCCTCTTCGTTCCGTGCGAACAGAACCTCGGCGCGCTCGGGGAACTCGCGGGTCAGCCGGGCGTAGCGGGCCTCGTTCATCAGGAACTCCTGATAGCCTCCGGCGGGCGCCTTGCTGTCCAGAGTGAAGGGGTTCTTGCCCTCGGCGGCCAGGGCGGGATTGAAGCGGAACAGGTTCCAGTAGCCGCAATCCACGGCCTTCTTCATTTCCTTCTGGCAGTTCATCATGCCGCCCTTGATGGAGTGCATCTCGCAGGGGGCGTAGCCGATGATGAGGGAGGGGCCGTGATAGGCCTCGGCCTCGGCGATGGCCTTGAGGGTCTGGGCGGTGTTGGCGCCCATGGCCACCTGGGCCACGTACACGTAGCCGTACTGCATGGCGATCTCGCTCAGGCTCTTCTTCTTCATCTCCTTACCGGCGGCGGCAAACTGTGCCACCTGGCCGATGTTGGAGGCCTTGGAGGCCTGACCGCCGGTGTTGGAGTACACCTCGGTGTCGAAGACGAACACGTTGACATCCTCGCCGGAGGCCAGGACGTGGTCCAGTCCGCCGTAGCCGATGTCGTAGGCCCAGCCGTCGCCGCCGAAGATCCACACGGACTTCTTGTTGAGGTACTCCTTCTTGGCCAGGATCTTCTCCACCAGCTGGCAGGCGTCGCAGTCGCAGTATTTCCGACCGGCGGCCTTCATCTCCGCGGCGTGGGCGGCCATCTCGGGGGCCTTGTCGCCAAAGACGTCCTTGGCGGCGGGGCTGTTGGTGAAGGCCACGCACTCGTCCACGGTCATGATGCCGTCCTCCAGGGCGGCAATATAGGCTTTGGTGGCAGCCTGGTTGGCCTCGCCGTCATCCAGGGTATCCAGCCACTTCTGGGCGGCTTCCTTCAGCTCGGGGACGGTCCACTCGATGGCGATGAGCTTCTTGGTGTCTTCCACCAGAGAGTTGCGGATGGCCTTCTGGCCGATGTACATGCCCAGGCCGTGCTCGGCGTTGTCCTCGAACAGGGAGTTGCACCATGCGGGGCCCTTGCCCTCCTTGTTGGTGCAGTAGGGGGAGGTGGCGGCCGGTCCGCCCCAGATGGAGGAGCAGCCGGTGGCGTTGGAGATATACATCC
>CAJUPS010000033.1 GCA_910588045.1 uncultured Oscillospiraceae bacterium
ATAGAGCGCATCCGCCAACGCTTCGCCCCCTGACGGCCCAGAGCACTCCGCAGAAAAGCCAGTCTGCCAGGTCGTAGCGTAAACAATAACCCCCGTAATCAGGGGATTCTCAAGGGCGGCGTAGCCCCCTTGAGCACGCTTTTGTTACTTTTCGCGTGCGCGAAAAGTAAGCCCCCGCCCGGCAGGGCGAATCTAAAAACAAGATTAAGCCAGCGCCGCCGCGCAGCGGCGGCAAATAAAAAAGCAAAAACTTTGAAAAGGAGAAAAATAGCATGAAAAGCAACGAAAAGACCATGGAGAAAATCGTAGCCCTCTGTAAGGGGAGAGGCTTCATCTTCGCCGGAAGCGAAATCTACGGCGGCCTCGCCAACACCTGGGACTACGGCCCCCTGGGCGTGGAACTGAAAAACAACATCAAAAAGGCATGGTGGAAAAAATTTGTCCAGGAAAACCCCTATAATGTGGGTCTGGACGCCGCCATCCTCATGAACCCCCAGGTCTGGGTGGCCTCCGGCCACGTGGGCGGATTCTCCGACCCCCTCATGGACTGCAAGGAGTGCAAGGAGCGCTTCCGCGCCGACAAGATCATCGAGGACTGGGCCGAAGAAAATGCCTTCGCCCTCCCCAAGCCCGTGGACGCCTTCTCCCAGGACGAGATGAAGGACTTCATCGAGGAGCACAACATCCCCTGCCCCTCCTGCGGCAAGCACAACTTCACCGACATCCGGAAGTTCAACCTCATGTTCAAGACCTTCCAGGGCGTCACCGAGGAGGCCAAGAACACCGTCTACCTCCGCCCCGAGACCGCCCAGGGCATTTTCACCAACTTCCTGAACGTCCAGCGCTCCACCCGCCGGAAGCTGCCCTTCGGCGTCTGCCAGATCGGCAAGAGCTTCCGCAATGAGATCACCCCGGGCAACTTCATCTTCCGCACCCGCGAGTTCGAGCAGATGGAGCTCGAGTTCTTCTGCAAGCCCGGCACCGAGCTGGAGTGGTTCGCCTACTGGAAAAACTTCTGCCACCAGTGGCTGCTGGGCCTGGGCATCAAGGACGAGAACCTGCGCCTGCGGGACCACGACCCCGAGGAGCTCAGTCACTACTCCAACGCCACCACCGACTTCGAGTTCGCCTTCCCCTTCACCGAGTGGGGCGAGCTGTGGGGCGTGGCCAGCCGCACCAACTTCGACCTCACCGCCCACCAGAACACCTCCGGCAAGGACCTGTCCTACTTCGACCAGGAGGCCAATGAGCACTATGTGCCCTACGTCATCGAGCCCTCCCTGGGCGTGGAGCGGATGCTGCTGGCCTTCCTGTGCAACGCCTACGACGAGGAGGTGGTGGACGAGGAGAAGAACGACGTGCGCACCGTCCTCCGCCTCCACCCGGCCCTGGCCCCCTTCAAGGCCGCCGTGCTGCCCCTGAGCAAGAAGCTGGGCGACAAGGCCCGGGAGATCCAGGCGGAACTCTCCAAGGACTGGATGATCGACTTCGATGACACCGGCTCCATCGGCAAGCGCTACCGCCGCCAGGACGAGGTGGGCACGCCCTTCTGCATCACCGTGGACTTCGAGACCGTGGGCGACGACAAGACGCCCGCCGACAACTGCGTCACCGTCCGCGAGCGGGACAGCATGAAGCAGGTCCGCATCCCCATCAGCGAGCTGAAGAGCTGGCTGGCGGAGCGTCTGGCGTACTGATAGAAAGCAGCACAAATCCCCCAGGGGCGGCCCCCTGGGGGATTTTTTGAAGTCGGAGCGTTATGGCTGTTTGCCGATATAGGCCAGGATGCCGCCGTCCACGTAGAGCACGTGGCCGTTGACGAAGTTGGACGCATCGGAGGCCAGGAACACCGCCGGACCCGCCAAGTCCTCCGGGTCCCCCCAACGGCCCGCCGGGGTCTTGGCGATGATGAACTGGTCGAAGGGGTGGCGGCTGCCGTCCGCTTGACGCTCCCGCAGGGGCGCGGTCTGGGGCGTGGCGATGTAGCCCGGCCCGATGGCGTTGCACTGGATGTTGGCCGCGCCGTACTCCGAGCAGATGTTCCGGGTGAGCATCTTCAGCCCGCCCTTGGCGGCGGCGTAGGCGGAGACGGTCTCCCGGCCCAGCTCGCTCATCATGGAGCAGATGTTGATGATCTTCCCGTGCCCCCTGGCGATCATCCCGGGGATGACGGCCTTGGCACAGATGAAGGGCCCCACCAGGTCGATGTCCACCACCTGCCGGAACTCCTCCGCGCTCATCTCCGTCATGGGGATCCGCCGGATGATGCCCGCGTTGTTGAACAGGATGTCCACGCCGCCCAGGTCCCTCTCGATTTTGGCGATCAGGTCCTTTACCTGATTTTCGTCCGTGACGTCGGCGATATAGCCCCTGGCGTCCACGCCCCTGGCGGCGTAGTCCACCAGCGCCTTGTCCAGGTGCTCCTGACTGCGGCAGTTGAAGGCGATTTTCGCCCCGGCGCTTGCCAGGGCCTCCGCCATGGCGAAGCCGATGCCGTAGGCCCCGCCGGTGACCAGCGCCACCCTCCCCTCCAGGGAGAACAATTTCTGCATATCCATACCGTCTTACCTCATTTCCGTGATGGGGATGTTGTCCATGTCGTCGAAGGCCTGATTCTCGCCCCCCATGGCCCAGATGAAGGTGTAGCTGCCCGTACCGCAGCCGCAGTGGATGGACCAGGAGGGGGAGATGACCGCGTCAAAATTCCGCATAACGATGTGCCTTGTCTCCTGTCCCTGGCCCATCATGTGGAAGACCACGTTGTCCTCCGGGATGTTGAAGTAGGTGTAGACCTCCATCCGCCGCTCATGGGTGTGGGCGGGCATGGTGTTCCACACGCTGCCGGGGGACAGCTGCGTCAGCCCCATGGACAGCTGGCAGGTGGGCAGCACATCCGGGTGGATGAACTGGTTGATGACCCGGGCGTTGGCGGTCTCCGCCGCGCCGCAGGGACGTTTATTGGCGTCCGCGAATTTCAGCAGTCGGGTCTCGAAGCTGCGGTGGGCGGGGGCGGACACCAGATAGAACCGTGCGGGTTCCTCCCCGCCGCCGCTGGCGAAGGTCACGTCCTTTGCGCCCATGGTGATATAGAGGCAGTCCTCAAAGCCCATCTCGTACCTGGTCCCGTCCACCGTGACTGCGCCGGGACCGCCCAGGTTGAACACGCCCGCCTCCCGGCGCTCCAGGAAGAAATGGGTGCCGAAGTTGGCCCACACGTCGATGCCCTGGTCGATCGGCACCTCTCGTGTCACGGGCATGATCCCCAGCACCACCATACGGTCCACGTGGGAGTAGGTGGCCCTCACCTGGTCGGGCTGGTAGAGGTCCTCGATGAGGAACTCCCTCCGGAGCTCCTCGGTGGTGTAGCGCTTGACGTCGTTGGGATTGGCGGAGTAGCGAATATCCATTTGCGTACCATCCTTTTCATCAGAATTTGAACAATTTTTCCTGTTTTTGCGGTCTATGGCAAGAGCTCTGCGTTGAGGATATGGTGCTGCTTGCGGTACTGGGACGGCGACATCCCGATGTGCTTCCGGAAAACCCGGTTGAACTGCGAGAAGCTGGCGAAGCCGCAGGAGAGGGCGGCCTCGGTGATGGGGATCTGGGTGTTGATGAGCAGGGACTGGATGTTGCGCACCCTGGTCATCTGGATATAGTCCGTGAGGGTGAAGCCTGTGATGTCCTTGAACTGGTGGGACAGATAGCAGCTGCTGATATAGAAATTCTGCGCGAGCGCGCCCAGGGAGAGCTCCTCCGTGTAGTGGGCATGGATGTAGCTGGTGACGGAGTAGATTTTTTTCTCCATGGAGGACATCTCCGACTTGTTCACGTACTGGTTGTGCCTCTGGTTGAGAAACAGCAGCGTCAAAAACTCGGTGAACTTCAGGTGGATGATGAGATCCCGCATGGGGTCCGTCTTCTGGGCCAGCAGGAAGATGTCGTTGAGCTTGCTGAAGATCCGCTTCTGCAAGTCCGCGCCGAAGCGGAAGATGGGGACCTCCCGATGGAAGGTTCCCAGGAGCTGCTCATACTCGTTGGACAGGCCGTTGACGTGCTTGGGGAGGCTGAACTGGATGATCAGCCGCTTGCAGGGCGCGCCCGGCGGGTACTGGGACCGGTGGAGCACGTTGGGCGGGATGGCGATGATGTCGAAGGGCTCCAGGTCGTAGGGGTTTCCCTCCAGCAGGTGCTTCGTGTTGGGGCACATCATGATGCACAGCTCGTAAAAGGTGTGGAAGTGCTGGAACTGCATGTTCTTCGCCTCTGTGCGCACGTCGTAGTCGAAGAAATAGAAGAGGGGGTCGTTCTCATCGTTCACCCGGATGAAATATTTGTCCTGGTACAGCAGGAGGTTTTGGATCAGCACGGGGGACGCCTCCCCCCTCCCGGGGGCGACCCGTCCAGCAGCCGGGCCATCTCCCCCTCCGCCTGGAAGGCGCAGTTCCGGAAGACCGCCCCGGCGTTCCGCTCGTACACATAGCAGAGCCTGCGCTCCGTAGAGGTCGGCCCGGCGCAGGGGCGCAGGTCGTGGAAGCCCGCCTCGCCGTCCGTAGCCCGGCGCAGCCGGAGGGACACGCTGTCAAAGGTGACCCCCGAAATAGCGCCGGGTTCCTCCGCGTACAGCAGCAGGCCGTTCTCCGCGGTGCAGAGGATGTGGCTGAACTGCACATCATGGACCGCCCCCAGCCGCGCCCCCTCCTCCCGCCGGAGGACCGTAATGGCGATGGGTTCGGCGCTGCCCCAGAAGGAGTCCCGATGAAAGAGCCGGGTCTCGATCACCAGGTTGTGGAAGCTCACATTCTCGACGGTCCCCCCGTCCCGGAGCTGGAGGGAGATCCCCCGATTGGAGCGGCTGATAACGCAGTTTTCCACCAGGATATTCCGGAAGACATCCTCGCTCTCGCTGCCGAACTTGATGGCCGCGCTGGAGGACGTCAGGGTGCAGTTGGTGACTGTAATGTTCTCGCAGGGACCGTAGCCCATGGCGGCGGCGGTGTTCTTGAACACGATGCAGTCATCGGCGCACTCTATGTGGCAATTGGCGATGCGCACGTTCCGGCAGTGGTCCGGGTCGATGCCGTCGCAGTTGGCCATCCGCCGGTTGTTGAGGATGCGGATGCCGTCGATGAGCACGTCCCGGCAGCCCACCAGGTGGACGGTCCAGAAGGCGCTGCGGGCCAGGGTGACCTCCCGGATGGTCAGCTGGGAGACATTCTCCAGGTACAGCATGGGGGCCCGGGGGTAGAAAGCGCCCTCGATGTGCCACGGCGTGGCCTCGCCGTAGAAGATCTCCTCGTTCCCGTCGATCCTCCCCGGTCCGGTGATGGCCAGGTCCTCGCAGTCCCTGGCGTAGAGGAAGAAGTGGGACGGAGCGCCGGTGTACGCGCAGTTCTCGTAGGAGGGGACCTCCATCCGCTTCGGCGCGGCGCCGCCGAAGAGCCGGTAGCGCTCCAGCTGGTCCGCCCCCTTGAGCACGGCCCCCATCTCCAGGTGCAGCTCCAGGTGGGAGCGCAGGACCAGCGCACCGCTGCGGAACACCCGCCCGCCCGGCAGGACCACCCGCCCGCCGCCCGCCCCGCCGCAGGCGTCCACGGCCGCCTGTATGGCGGCGGTGTCATCCGCGGAGCCGTTGCCAACCGCGCCGAAATCCAGTACGTTGTATTCCATATGGGTTCCTTTCATAAACGATCTGGGTCCTTAACCACCAGCATTGTAGCACGCGCAAGAGGAAATAGCAACAGGATATTGTATTTCATTTGCCGGAAATACGCGCTTTTGACTATTATATACAAAATTCCCCCGCTTGCATTGTGCACAACCAACATAAAAGAAATTGTTTCCGAAAAAAAAAAGCAAAATACGCAATGTGCAAAAGAGAAAAAAGGCAATTTATGCGTAGTAACCGCACGCAATCACAGGTATGATGTCAATACCACACAGGTGCTGGAGGGCATTTGTTGGGCAAATTAACGAAACTATAGGAGGACAACTATGACTCAGTTCAAAAAGTGGATGTCACTTGTACTTGCCGCCGTCATGTGTATCGGACTGCTGGCCGCCTGCGGCGGCGGGGACGGCAATAAGGCCCCCGATACCACCCAGCCCCCCGATACCACCGCCTCCGACGAGACCCCTGGCACGGCTCCCGACGCAGCTCCCGACGCAAATGCGCCCGCAGAGCCCGCGGCCGGAGGGTACAGCGAGTCCCCCTACATCACCGCCCTGGGAACCTATGGCAGCGTGGAGGACCGTCTCCCCGCCGAGGATGACATCATGGTGGAGACCCTGGATGCCGCGGGCAATCCTCTGGAGATCGGCGTCTTCGGCGGTGAGCTGAAGCGCGCCGCCGGAGGCGGCAACTGGGACGCCGGTAAGCCCATCGAGGAGGGCCTGTTCCGCTTCAACACCAAGGCCGAGATCGAGCCCAACGTGGCGAAGAGCTTTGAGGTCAACGACGACGCCACCGTCTACACCATCCATCTCCGCGAGGGAATGAAGTGGTCCGACGGCGAACCCTTCACCGCCGAGGACTGCGTGTGGTTCTATAACGTGGTCTGCCTCAACAAGCTGGACGGCAAGGGCGTGCGCAACTGCCACAAGGACGCCGACGACAACCCCGCCGTCGTGGAAAAGGTGGACGACACCACCTTCACTGTCACCTTCGGCACTCCCAAGTACGATTTCATCGAGGCCCTGACCGTGGACCTGAAGTGGCACTACGCCCCCAAGCACATCTTTGAGGAGATGTGCCAGAAGATCCTGGACGGCGACGAGGCCAGCGCCATCGCCATCGGCAAGGAGATCACCGGTATGGAGTTCTCCGACACCGGCGCGCTGGGCAAGGAGTGCCTGTACTACTTCTGGAACTACTCCGGCATTCCCACCCTGAACCCCTTCGTCCTGTCCACCGAGTCCGGCAAGAACTCCGTGAAGGGCGAGTATTACGAGTTCCTCCGCAACCCCTACTACTGGAAGACGGACGCCAACGGCCAGCAGCTGCCCTACATTGACAAGATCGTCTACACCACCGTACAGAACGTGGATCAGCAGCTCATGCTCCTGCTGGACGGCACCGTGGACTACCAGACCATCGCCGTGCAGGATGCCCCCACCGTCCTGGAGGCCGAGCAGACCTCCGGCACCAAGATCAACCTCTACGAGTGGTCCGGCGTGGACTGGGGCAGCCCCGCCCATCAGCTCCACCTGAACCTGGGCATTGCCGACGAGAACAAGAACGCCCTGTTCAACAACGCCGACTTCCGTCAGGCCATGTCCATCTGCGTGGACCGCACAGCCCTGGCCTCCGCCCTGACCGACGGCTGGCAGGAGGGCGGCCAGGCCGCTCCCCAGGAGGGCACGCTGGGCTACAGCGAGGCGTGGTCCAAGAAGTGGACGGAGTACGACGTGGCCAAGGCCCAGACTCTCTTCGAGAGCGCCGGTCTGGTCAAGGGCAGCGACGGCTTCTATGACTTCGCCGACGGCACGGACTTCGAGCTGAACATCGTCTCCGTGGCCGAGCTGAACGCCGCCGAGACCTTCGCCCTGCTGGATACCTACTACCGCGCCGCGGGGATCAAGTGCAACTTCCGCGACTACGACCGCAGCTATATTGACAACGAGCTGATGGCCGGGTCCCTAGAGTGTATGCTCTATCCCGTCACCCCCATCGGCGATGTGTCCATCGCCCTCAAGCCCAACTCCATGGTTCCCGGCTATGCCACCAACGTGGCCTGGTACGGCGCCATGAAGGAGGACACCGCCACCGGCGACCTGCTGGAGCTGATCAACCTGAAGAAGGAGCTGGATAAGACCTCCGACGCCGATGCGCGCAACGAGATCGTCACAAAGATGCTCAAGCTCCACGAGGACAACCAGTGGACCATCGGCTACGTGGCCGCCACTCCCGCCCTCCACGCCGTCAACGCGCGGATTCACAACTTCCCCGACGGCCTGGTGTGGTCCGACATCTACCGTGATATGGGGATCGCCCACTGCCAGTGCTGGTTCATCCAGGAGTAACATGACATAACCAGATCATCCTCCCCGGAGGCAGGCGGAAGACCGTCCGCCCGCCCTCCGGGGGCCCAGACCAACTCACGCATCATCAAATGACGCGGGAGGCTGCTTCTCCCTCTTGGAAAGCGCCTCCCGTTTCTTTATCTGAACTACCAGCCATCCCCCGTCACCGGGCAGAAATCTCGGAACAGCACCATCCTCAGTCCCGTGTTAAAGTTCTTTTTGCTCCTTTTTCTTTCAAGAAAAAGGAGAGACCAACGTGAAAGGACGTGCGGAAATGCTCAAATATATTGGCAAACGACTCCTTCTGTTTATCCCCACCATTTTCATCATCTCCGTGGTGATCTTTTTCATCATCCAGCTGCCCCCCGGAGACTATGCCACCTCCTACGCCGCGGCGATGGCGGCGGAGGGCGAGATCCTGACCCCCGAGCAGATCCAGGACCTGCGGGTGCAGTTCGGTTTGGATAAGCCCTGGTACATCCAGTATTTCAACTGGATGGCCGACATCATCACGAAGGGCGACTTCGGCTACTCCTTTGAATATGGCCGGGACGTCTGGGACGTCATTGCCCAGTACCTTCCGCTGACCCTGGGCATCTCCTTTGTCATCCTCGTCTTCCAGTATGCGGTGAGTCTGCCCATCGGCATCTACTGCGCCAACCACCAGTATTCCGTGGGGGACTACTTCTGGTCCTTCATTGGCTTCATCGGCACGGCCACCCCCAACTTCCTGCTGGCCATCCTGGTCATGTACTTCATCTATGTTAAAACCGGCGCCATGTACCTGGGGCTCTTCAGTACGGAGATGCTTCAGAACGGGATGCGCCCCGAGTACATCCCGGAGTTCCTGGGCCGCTGCCTGATCCCCATCCTGGTCATCGGGACCTCCGGCACCTGCGGCATCATCCGCACCGTCCGCGCCCAGATGCTGGACGAACAGGCCCGGCAGTACACCCTGACCGCCCGGGCCAAGGGCTGCTCCGAGGCCACCATCACCTATAAATACTGTCTCCGGGCGGCTCTCAACCCGGTGGTGTCCGGCCTCTCCGGCGCTCTGCGCACCATCTTTTCCGGTTCCACCGTGTCGGCCATCGTCATGAATATGGCCATCCTGGGCCCCGTGCTTCTGGCGGCCCTGAAGTCCCAGGATATGTACTTAGCGGGGACCATCGTCCTGGTCCAGGCCATCCTTGTGGTGGTGGGCACCCTGCTCAGCGACATTGCCCTGGCGTGGCTGGATCCCCGCATCCGGTTCTCGGAAAGGAGTTGAGCGTATGGCGATTTTCAAGAAAAAGAAGGTCCAGAACGACGAGTCCCGCTACATGGCCTCCCAGTGGAAGCTGATGTGGATCAAGCTGAAAAAGCACAAGCTGGCGAAATTCAGCATGATCATCCTGGCGATCCTGTACATCGGGGCCCTGTTCGCGGACTTCCTGGCCCCCTACGGCCTGGAGGACTTCACCGGCCTCTATAAGGACACCGCTCCCACCAGGATCCACTGGCGGGACGAGGACGGGAATTTCTCCCGCCCCTTCGTCTACAAGCTCCAGAAGGTCAACGATAAAAAGACCTACACGGTTATCACCACCGAGGATCCGTCCGAAAAATACTACGTGGACCTCTTTGCCAAGGGCCCGGCGTACAAGCTCTTCGGCCTCATTCCCTGCGACGTGCACCTGTACGGCCTGGTGGATGAACAGGGCGTGCCCAATACGGAGGCCCGCATCAACATCTTCGGGGCGGACAGCGTGGGGCGGGACATCTTCTCCCGCCTGCTGTACGGCGGACGGGTGTCCCTGACCATCCCCTTTGTGTCCGCCGCCATCAGCTTTGTGCTGGGCATCCTGCTGGGCGGCATCTCCGGCTACTTCGGCGGCTGGATCGACAACCTGATCCAGCGCATCATCGAGGTCATCTCCGCCATCCCCAGCATCCCGCTGTGGCTGGCCCTGTCCGCGGCCATCCCCCCGGGGATCTCCGTGACGGCCATGTACTTATATATCACCATCATCCTCTCCTTCATCGGGTGGACCGGGCTGGCCCGCACGGTGCGCGGGCGGTTCATCGCCCTGCGCAAGGAGGACTTCGTGATGGCCGCCAGGCTGGCGGGCGTCAGCGACTTCAAGATCATCGTCAAGCACCTGGTCCCCGGCTTTTTGAGCTATCTCATCGTCAGCCTGACCCTGGGCATCCCCGGGTCCATCCTGGGCGAGACCTCCATGAGCTACCTGGGCCTGGGCATGAAGGCCCCCGCCACCAGCTGGGGCGTGCTGCTCAAGGAGACCGAGGCCCTGGCCACCGTGGCCCAGTGCCCCTGGAAGATGATCCCGCTGATTTTCGTCATCATCACCGTCCTGGCCTACAACTTCCTGGGCGACGGTCTGAGAGACGCGGCCGACCCCTACAAGTAAGCGCGGAAAGGAGCACGTATGATGGAAAACGAAGCGCGCAACAACGACGCCATCATTCAGGTAAGGGACCTGAAGGTCAATATCAAGACCGACGACGGCATCCTGACTGCCGTCCGGGGCGTCAATTTCGAGATCAAGAAGGGCGAGACCCTGGGCCTGGTGGGGGAGTCCGGCTGCGGTAAGAGCCTGACCAGCAAGGCCATCCTGGGCATCAACGACAAGAAGTGCGTCTCGGAGGGGGAGATCCTCTTCGACGCCGACAACCTGGGCTGGACGGACCTTCTGAAGCTGAAGCCCCGCGGGGAGGAGATCCGCTCCGTCCGGGGCAAGCAGATCTCCATGATCTTCCAGGAACCCATGGTGGCCTTCTCCCCCATGTATACCATCGGCAACCAGATCAACGAGGCCACGCTGCTGCACATCACCAAGGATAAGAAGAAGTCCAGGGAGATCTCTCTGGGCGTGATGAAGAAGGTGGGCATCGCCAACGCGGAGAAGCGGTACGACCAGTACCCCCACGAGTTCTCCGGCGGGATGCTCCAGCGGGCCCTCATCGCCATGGCCCTGGTGTGCAGTCCCAAGCTGCTCATCGCCGACGAGCCCACCACCGCCCTGGACGTGACCATCCAGGCCCAGATCCTAGAGCTGATGAAGGAGCTCCAGAAGGATTTCGGCATGTCCATCCTGTTCATCACCCACGACCTGGGCACCGTGGCCCGGATGTGCGACCGGGTGGCGGTCATGTACTTGGGCCGGATCGTGGAGTCCGCCACGGCCCTGGAGATTTTCAAGAACCCCCAGCACCCCTACACCCGGGGCCTCATCGGGTCCGTCCACAAGATCGGCACCAAGGGCCAGGAGAAGCTGTTCTCCATCGAGGGCACCGTCCCCCTGGCGCTGAACCTGCCCGCCGGGTGCGGCTTCTATGAGCGGTGCTCCCAGCGCATCGAGGGCGTGTGCAACAAATACGATCCCACCCTGGTCCGGACGGGCCAGGATCACCAGGTGGCGTGCTTCGCCTGCACCGGCTGTCCCGGAGACGGGGCCTGCACCGGGTGCGGCAAGGAAGGAGGGAAGGACGAGTGAGCGAGAGAAAGCAGATCCTGGATGTGCAGCACATCCACATGCGCTTTACCTCCAAGGGCGTCTGCGTCCGGGCGGTGACCGACGTGAGCTTTACGGTGAACGAGGGAGAGACCATCGGCATCGTGGGCGAGTCCGGCTGCGGCAAGACCACCCTGGGCCGGTGCATCGTCCGGGCCTACGAGCCCTCCGAGGGCGAGGTCTTCTATACGGCGGAGGACGGGGAGACGGTGAACTTCACCAAAATCGACGCCAAGACCATGAAGAAGTACCGCAAGGAGATCCAGATGATCTTCCAGGACCCCTACTCCTCCCTGGACCCCCGCATGACGGTCTATGACATCATCAAGGAGCCCCTGGCGGCCAACTTCCCCAGAATGCCCAAATCCGAGATGGACCGGCGCATTATGGACATCGCCGCCAAGGTGGGATTGAACACCTCCTACCTCATGCGCTACCCCCACGCCTTCTCCGGCGGCCAGCGCCAGCGCATCGGCATTGCCCGGGCCCTGGTGCTCAACCCCCGGGTCATCGTGTGCGACGAGTCGGTCTCCGCCCTGGACGTGTCCATCCAGGCCCAGGTGATCAACCTGCTCCACGACCTGCAAAAGGAGTTCGCCCTGACCTACCTGTTCATCAGCCACGACCTGTCGGTGGTGGAGTACATCTCCGACAAGGTGGGCGTGATGTACCTGGGGAAGCTGGTGGAGTACGCGCCCACCAAGGCCCTGTACGGCCATCCCCTGCACCCCTACACCGAGAGCCTTCTCTCCGCCGTTCCCGTGGCGGACCCGGAGGCCCAGATGGAGCGCATCCCCCTGGAGGGGGAGATCCCCAACCCGGCCAGCCCGCCCAGCGGATGCTATTTCCATACCCGCTGCCGCTACTGCACCCAGCAGTGCAAGGAGGCGGCCCCGGCCTACCGGGAGCTGGAGCCGGACCACTTCGTGGCCTGCCACCGGGCGGAGGAACTGAAACTGAAGGGATTCAACTATGGCGACTGAGAAGCTGATCATTTTTACCGACAGCGGCGATACGATCATCGACGAGGGCACGGAGGTCCGCGACGAGCGGGGGATCGTCCAGGAGGCCCGGCTCATCCCCGGCGCGGGGGAGGTCCTCCGGCAGCTCCACGAGGAGGGTTTCCCCATCGCCCTGGTGGCGGACGGGGAGTGGGAGTCCTTTCAGAACGTGTACCGGAAAAACGGTCTGGGGGACTGCTTCGATGCGTGGGTCGTGTCGGAGGTGGTGGGCGAGCAGAAGCCCGCGGCCATCATGTTTGAGACGGCCTATGAGAAGATGGGCCTCACCGAGGCCGACAAGGCCCGCATCGTCATGGTGGGGAACAATCTGAAAAAGGATGTGGCCGGCGCCAACCGCCAGGGACTGACCTCCATCTGGATGGACTGGTCCCCGCGGTATTTCCACACGGCGGAGGAGCCCGACTGGCAGCCGGACTATACGGTCAGGACGCCGGAGGAGCTGCTCTGTCTGCTCCACGATCTCAACAGAAAGCTTGAGGAGTAAGCATTGGGAGTCGCTATGGAAAAGAAAGTGTACAAAGAGGAGATTGAGCGGAAGCTGGCCCAGCTGGCGGATGCCTTTTGTCCCATTCTCTATGAGGACGACGAGGTCTTCCTGGAGAACATGCAGGGGCGGAACCTGGCGGGAGACGACGTTCGTCTGTACCGGCACTGGGAGTGGACCCAGGGGGTGGGCCTCTACGGCTTCTGGAAGCTGTTTGTGAAGACCGGGGAGGGGAAGTACCTGGACATCCTGGTCCGGTACTTTGACCAGCAGCTGGCCATCGGGTTTCCCGCCTTGAATGTCAACACCGTCACCCCCTTCCTGACCATGTCCTGTGTGGGGGAGTATCTGCACGAGGAGAAGTACCTGGCCCCCTGCCGGGAGAGCGCAAAGTGGATCATGGAGCGCTTCCCGCGGACGGAGGAGGGCGGCTTTCAGCACATGACCTCCGACACCCGCAACGACCAGGAGCTCTGGGATGACACGCTGTTCATGACTGTGCTCTTCCTGGCCAACATGGGGCGCATCGAGGGGAAGCAGTCCTACACCGATGAGGCCCAGTACCAGTTCCTGCTTCACGGGAAGTACCTGGCGGACCAGAGGACCGGGCTGTGGTATCACGGCTGGACCTTCCGGGGGCGGCACAACTTCGCCCGGGCCTTCTGGGGCCGGGGGAACTGCTGGATCACCATCGCCATCCCGGAGCTTCTGGAGATGAGCCGGTGCAGCGAGCCGGTGCGCCGGACGCTGACGCAGCTGCTGGTCAATCAGATCGGGGGCCTGCGGCGGTATCAGAGCGAGACGGGCATGTGGCACACCCTCATTGACGACGCGGACTCCTACGAGGAGACCAGCGCCAGCTGCGGCTTCGCCTACGGCATTCTGCGGGCGGTGCACACGGGGCTGATCGGGCGGGAGTACGAGCCCATCGCCTGGAGGGCGCTGCGCCCGGTGCTGGAGCACATCGCGGGGGACGGCGTGGTGCGCCAGGTGTCTTATGGGACGGCCATGGGGCGGGAGAGCCTGGATTTCTACCGGAATATCCCCCTTAAGCCCATGCCCTACGGCCAGGCGCTGGCCATGCTGTTTTTGATCGAATGCTTGGAAATTGAGGCGTAGTGATAAGCGATGAAGATTGGCAGGCAATGGGAAGACCGACTCCGGATCTGGTCGGAGCAGTTTGAAAAGCACTACTTTACCCCCGCCGCCGCCCTGCCCCTGTCCTGCTTTACCACCATGGACCAACTGGCCTTTGACGATGCCGTCAAGGGCCGGTTTGTCCCCGTTCCGGTGGGAACGCGGTGGGGCGGGAAGTGGGAGTATGGCTGGTTTTGCACACAGGCGGTCATTCCGGAGGCGCTGGCGGGGAAACGGGCCGTCTTCACCCTGGGGGCCGGACCGGAGATGCTGGTGTGGGTCAACGGCCGGGAGGCCGGGTCCATCGACCGGTATCACCGGTATATCACCCTCTCCCCCGCCGCCCGGGCGGGGGAGGTCTACGACATCTGCGCGGAGTGCTACGCGGGCCACGGCCCCCGTCTGGAGGGGGCGGGCCCCGTGGGACCGGAGGAGGTGACGGTTCCGGAGCCGCCTCCGGCCCAGGTCACGGTGGAGGCGTCCTGGCTGGGGGAGTGGAACGAGGCGCTGTTCCAGGCGGCCATGGACTACCAGGCCCTCTACAGTCTGGTCCGGCGCCTGCCGGAGAGGAGCCTGCGGGCCATGAAGATCATCGAGGGGCTGAAGAAGTTCACCTTCGCGGCGGACTTCGAGCTCCCCGGGGAGGCGCTGACCGCCAGCGCAGTGGCGGCGGCGGACCAATACTTGAAGCCCCTGCTGGCCTGCCGGAACGGGTCCACCGCGCCGGAGTACACCATCTTCGGCCAGTCCCACCTGGACCTGGCGTGGCTCTGGCCGGTGGAGGAGACCCGGCGGAAGACCGCCCGGACCTACTCCAACCAGCTGGCGCTTTTGGAGGAGTACCCGGACTACCGCTTCCTTCTCTGCGAGCCCCCCATCCTGGCGTGTCTGAAGGAGCGCTACCCGGATGTCTGGCGGCGGGTGAAGGAGGGGGCCGCCGCCGGTAAATTTTACCCGGAGGGGGCGCTGTGGGTCGAGTGCGACGTCAACATTCCCTCCGGGGAGAGCCTGATCCGGCAGTTTGTCCGGGGAAAGCGCTGGTTCCGGGAGGAGCTGGGGGTGGACAGCCGGATGGCCTGGATGCCGGACACCTTCGGATTCTCGGCGGCGCTGCCGCAGATCATGAAGAAGTGCCAGGTCCCCTATTTTGCCACCCAGAAGCTCACCCGCCAGGACCCGGAGGCCGAGCCCTTTCCCTACAATCTCTTCTGGTGGGAGGGGCTGGACGGAAGCCGCGTGCTCTCCCATCTCTTCAAGAAGAACAACGCCGTCTTCACCCCCGGGGACCTGATCGTCCGCTGGGAGGAGGACCGGGTCCAGCAGGAGGGCATCGAGGGCTTCCTGTTCCCCTTTGGCTACGGCGACGGCGGCGGCGGACCCACCCGGGAGATGCTGGAGATGGCCTCGCGCTGCCGGGACCTGGAGGGCGCGCCCCGGTGCCATATGGAGAGCCCTCTGCGATTTTTCGAGCGGGCGCGGGAGGTGGAGAACGTCTGGTGCGGGGAGCTGTATCTGGCCTGGCACCGGGGCGCCCTGACCGCTCAGGCCCGGACGAAGCGGGGCATCCGCAAGGCGGAGGTCGCCCTGAAGGCCGCAGAATACCATATGGCCGGGCAGATGCTGTCCGGCAGGCCCCTCCGGGAGGCGTGGAAGCGGAAGCTGGACGAGCTGTGGAAGCTGCTGCTCTTCAACCAGTTCCACGACATCGCCCCGGGCACCTCCATCGCCCGGGTCCATGAGCGGGCGGAGGCGGAGCTGGAGACGGTCCGCGCCGGATCGGAAAAGCTCCTGGAGGAGATGCTGGGCAGACCGGGGGAGCGGATGGCGGTCTACAACCATCTGGGCTGGGACCGGACCTTCCGGGGCCGCACCATCCCCGCCCAGGGCTGCGCGGTGATCGGGCCGGAGGCGTCTCCGGGAGAGCGGGCCTCCGTCCGGTCTCTCGCGCCGGAGGACGGCGGCGGCTATGAGCTGCGCAGCGCCCACCTGATCTGCCGGATCGACAGCGCCGGGGCGCTGACCAGCGTCCGGAAGCCCGGATGCTCCCGGGAATTTCTCGCGGGCAGCGGCAACCGGTTCCTGCTGTTCAAGGACGTGAACACCTGCTACGACGCCTGGGAGATCGGCAGCATGTACGAAAACCTGCCGGTTCCGCTGGAGGGCGAAGTCCGGATCGCGCCCTGCGAGGACGCGGACGGCGTGTCGCTGGTGGTAGAAAAAACGCTGCACCACTCCAGAATGGTGCAGAAGATCTTTCTCGGCCACGATGCCCGGCGGCTGGACTTCATCACCACTCTGGACTGGCGGGAGCGCCACAAGCTCCTCAAGGTTGCCTTCCCAGTGAACGTCTACGCCGCGGAGGCCATCGAGGAGATCCAGTTCGGCTATGTAAAGCGTCCCACCCACCGCTCCCGGCAGAGCGACCGGGACCGCTACGAGGTCTGCAACCACCGCTACACGGTCCTCCAGGACGGCGGCGCGGGCGCGGCGGTGCTCAACGACTGCAAGTACGGGGTCAGCACAGCGGGAAACGAGATCCGCCTGACGCTGCTGCGCGCACCGATGATGCCGGACATGCACGCGGACCAGGGAGAGCAGGCGTTCACCTACTCCTTCTTCCCCTTCACGGGTCCTTTCACCGGGAGCGATGTCCTGCGGGAGGCGTGCGAGCTCAACGAACCCCCGGTCCTGGGCCGTGCGGACCTCCCGGCCGCGCCGCCGGTCTGCCTGCCCGCGCAGAAAAATATCGTCGTGGACACCATCAAACCGGCGGACACCGTGGGAAACGCCCTGCTGGTCCGGGTCTACGAGGCCATGGGGATGGGGACCGACGCCCGCTTCACCGTGGCGGACGCCGTCAGGCGGGTCGAGGAAACGGACATGCTGGAGGAGAACGGCCGGACCCTCCCCCCCGGGGCCCCGGTACACTTCGGCCCCTTTGAGATCAAGACTTTTCTCTTATACCTGTGAAAAAATACGAGACGGGAAGATGACGGGATGTATCGAATCGGAATTGACCTGGGCGGAACCAACATTGCCGCCGGACTGGTGGACGGGTCCATGCGCATCGTGGACAAGGCGAGCGTCCCCACCCGCGCCCCCCGCCCCATAGCGGACCTCGCGGACGACATCGCCGCGCTGGTGCGGGAGCTGCTGGAGCGCGGCGGCCTGGACCGGCAGGACCTCGCCGCCGTGGGCGTAGGCGTCCCCGGCACGGCCAACCGGGAGAACGGCCGCCTGGAGGACGCCAACAATCTGGGCTTTGACGACGAGCCCTTCCTCCCCGTTCTGGAGGAGCGGCTGGAGGGCCTGCCGGTCCGCTTCGGCAACGACGCCAACGCGGCGGCCTGGGGGGAGTACCGGGCCGGAGACTATCCGGAGGACTCCTTCATCATGATGACCATCGGCACCGGCATCGGCGGCGGGGTCATTCTGAACGGGAAGCTCTGGGACGGCATCAACGGCGCGGCGGCGGAGTTCGGCCACATGGTCATCCGCCGGGACGGCGCGCCCTGCACCTGCGGACGGCGGGGGTGCTTTGAGGCTTACGCCTCCGCCGCGGCCCTCGTCCGGCAGGCCCGGGAGCGGATGCAGATGGAGGTCAGGACCCGGCTGTGGACGCTCTGCGGCGGCGACCCGGGCCGCCTGGAGGCCAAGACCGTATTTGACGGCGCAGCGGCGGGGGACCGCGCCTCCATCGAGCTGCTGGACGCCTACACCACCTCCCTGGCGGAGGGTACGGCCAACATCATCAACCTCTTTCAGCCCGCCGTCCTGTGTGTGGGCGGCGGTGTGAGCCGGGCCGGGGAGGCGCTGCTGCGCCCCCTGCGGGAGAAGACGGCGCAGCGGGTCTACTCCCGGAACGCCAAACGGAACACCCGGCTCGTTCTGGCACAGCTGGACAACGACGCGGGCATTCTCGGCGCGGCCCTGCTGGAACAATAAGAATATACTGCGAGGGAATCATTTGTTATGAGAGCACACTATCACCGGATCCTTCGGGATACGGAGCGGAGCGTGGAGCGCTCCCTGCAAATCCAGAATCTGGAGAAGGGCAGTCCCTGGTACGGCGCGTTTCCCCAGCCCGACGGCGTCTGCCAGGCCAAGTACGCCATCTACTGCGTGTCCTCCATGGTCGCGGTCTACTGCAACCGGGACTCGTCGCTCTGCCGCGACAGAGCGGTCTATGAGCGCATCCTGCTGGGTCTGGACTACGTGGACCGGGTACAGCACGAAAACGGCCTGTTCGACTACGTGACCTGCAACTTCTTCTCCGCGCCGGACACGGCCTTCTGCATCGGGAAGATCATCCCCCATCTCCAGTACCTGACGGCCCGGACGGACCTGACGGCGGAGGAGACCGTCCTCCTGGATCGCCTGCGGAGGATCATCCACGCCGGGGCCCGGGGTCTGCTGGAGGGCGGCTTCCACACCCCCAACCACCGCTGGGCCATCGCCTCCGTGCTGGCGGCCTGCGGGAAGCTGTTCGGGGAGGAGGACCTGACCCGGGCGGCCTTCGTCTATCTCAACGAGGGCCTGGACTGCAACGGGGACGGGGAGTACGCCGAGAAGTCCGCGGGCAACTACAACCGGGTGAACAACGACGCCATGATGCTCCTCTCGGAGAGTCTGGACGACCCCTCCTATGAGGAGAACGCCATCCGCAACCTCAGGATGATGCTCACCTACTGGGAGCCGGACGGCAGTGTTTTCACCGCCAACTCCACCCGCTTTGACAAGGACCTGATCGTCTACTCCCACCCCTACTACTACGAATACCTGTCCCTGGGGATACGCTACCGCGTCCCGGAGTTTATCGCTATGGCCAACTACATCTTCGAGCTGGTCCGGGAGAAGGGCCTGGAGGCCCCGGACTGCCTCATGGAGCTGATGCTCCATCCGGAGTTTGTCCACTACGAATCCGAGGCGTGCGGCATTCCCACGGACTACCGGGCGTTCTACCGGGACTCCGGCATCGCCCGGGTCCGCCGGGGCCGGTACAGCTACACCGTTATGAGCGGTAAGTCGAATTTCCTGTATGTTCACAACGGGGAGATCAAGCTGGCGGTGAAGATCGGGGGCAGCTTCTGCGAGCACCGGGCCTTCCGGGCGGAGACCATGACCGAGGACGAGACGGGGGCCTTCCACCTCCGCCAGACCATGCGGGGCTGGTACTACCTCCCCTTCGAGGAGAAGCCCGCCACCAGCGACTGGTGGCAGATGGACAACGCCGCCCGGAAGAAGAAGCTGGGGCCCGATATGGACATTGACGTGACCATCCGGGAGACCGGGGAGGGCCTGGAGGTAGATGTCCGGACCTCCGGCGTGGAGGGTGCGCCCTGGCGGGTGGAGCTGGCCTTCCAGGGCATCGAGCGGATCGCCAACGAGCACATGACCATGCCCGTCCACGGGGATGAGGTGCTGGTTCTGCGGGATTCCGACTTCGAGGTGCTGGGCAGGCGTACCTCCATGAAGATTGGCCCCGCCTTCGGCGTCCACCACTTCACGGAGGGCAAGGAGGACAGCGAGGCCAAGACCCCCGGCGCGGCCACGGTGTATCTCACCGACTACACCTCCTTCCATCACACCATTTCCATCTGGCCATAACAGGGAGGAAGCGCTATGAAGCTTTGCATACGCGCCCACGACCTGGGCGTCAAGGGCACGGAGGACATTTTGACCCAGCTGGACCGCCTGGGGCTGGACGGCGTGCAGCTGGTCTGCTACAAGGTCTATGACGACATCCCCTATGCCCCCGGCGGCATCACGCCGGAGAGGGCTTCGGCCATCGGCAGGGCCCTGGCCGAAGCGGGGAAGATCGTCCCCCTGGTAGGGGCCTACTTCAACCCCGTCCACCCGGACGAGGAGAAAGCCGCTCGCGGCCAAGCGATTTTTGCGGACTATCTGCGCCATTGCCGGGCCCTGGGCTGCGGCGTCGTGGGCTCGGAGACCGGCTCCTTCAACGGCGACGAGTGGACCTACCACCCCCGCAACCGCACGGAGGAGGCCCTGCAAAAAGTGGTCGCCGCATTCTCCCAACTCTGCGACGTCGCCGCGGACTGCGGGAGTACCGTGGCGGTGGAGGGCGCGGAGGGCCACGTCTGCTATGACGTGGACACCCTGGCCCGGGCCCGGCGGATGATCGGGCGGCGGACGAAGGTCATTTTTGACCTCTACAACTATATGGATGCCGCCAATCAGGGGGACTACCTGGACATCCTGGACCGGGGATTGGACGTCTTCGCCGGGGAGATCCAGGTGTTCCACATGAAGGACTGCATTCTCACCAGCGGCCGAAAGCCCCTCCAGGTCCCCCTTGGGACCGGCGAACTGGACATGCGGGCCATTCTCGGGCGCATCAAGGCGTATGACCCGGACGCCGTGCTGATGCTGGAGGAGACCACGGGGGAGCACATTCCCCACGCGGTGGACACCATCCGGCGCGTCTGGGCGGAGCTTCCATAAGGAGGACAGCGATGACATATCAGGAGATCAACGAAAAAATCACCCGGACCGGCGTGGTGCCGGTCATCAAGCTCAACCACCCCCGGCGGGACGCCGGTCCCCTGGCCCGGGCCCTCTGCGCCGGAGGCGTCCCGGTGGCGGAGGTCACCTTCCGCGCCGCCGGTGCGGCGGAGGCCATCCGGATCATGTCGGAGGAGCGCCCGGAGATGCTGGTGGGCGCCGGTACGGTGCTGACGGCCGCCCAGGCGGACGAGGCCCTCTCAGCCGGGGCGAAGTTCATCGTCACCCCCGGGCTGGACGTGGACCTGGCGGCCCACTGCCTGGAGCGGGGCGCAGCCGTCTACCCCGGGTGCACCACGCCCACGGACTACCACGCCGCGCTGAAGCTGGGCCTGGAGGTGCTCAAGTTCTTCCCTGCGGAGCAGTCCGGCGGCCTGGCGAAGATCAAGGCCATGAGCGCCCCCTTCCCCATGTTTAAGGTGATGCCCACCGGCGGCATATCCCTGGAGAACCTGGGGACGTATCTCGCCTGTCCGGTGGTGGCCGCCTGCGGCGGCTCCTACATGGTGACGGCCAATCTGATCGACAACCAGCGCTGGGACGAGATCACGGAGCTGTGCCGCAGATCCGTGGAAATTGTGGGGGAGGTCCGGAAAAATGGCTGAAATTGTCACCTTCGGCGAGCTGATGGTCCGGCTCCAGCCCTACGACCACCAGCGCTTTGTCCAGGCGGACCGCCTGGAGTTCTCCTTCGGCGGCGGGGAGGCCAACGTGGCGGTCTCCCTGGCCAACTTCGGCCGGGATACCGCCTTCGTCACCAAGCTGCCCGCCCACGCCATCGGTCAGGCGGCGGTGAACTCTTTGCGCCGCTACGGCGTGGACACCTCCCGGATCGTCCGGGGCGGCGACCGGATCGGCATCTACTACAACGAGAAGGGCGCCTCCCAGCGGGGCAGCGTGTGTATCTACGACCGGGCCCACTCGGCCATTGCCGATTCGTCGCCGGAGGAGTTCGACTGGGCGCGTATTTTCCGGGACGCCCGGTGGTTCCACTTCACCGGCATCACCCCCGCCCTGGGTCCCAACCTGGTGGAGACCTGCCGCAGGGCCTGCATGGCGGCCAAGGCGGGCGGCCTGAACATCTCCTGCGACCTCAACTACCGCGGCAAGCTCTGGACCCGGGAGCAGGCGGGAGAGGCCATGTCGGAGCTGTGCCGGTACGTGGACGTGTGCATCGCCAACGAGGAGGACGCCAAGGACGTCTTTGGCATTGAGGCCGCGTCCACCGACGTCTCCGCCGGGACCATCAGCCGGGAGGGCTACCAGTCCGTGGCCCGGCAGCTCTCGGAGCGCTTCGGCTTCGCCCAGGTGGCCATCACCCTCCGGGAGAGCCGGTCCGCCTCGGATAACGGCTGGTCCGCCATGCTCTATGACGCCGCCCGGGGGACCTGCGCCTTCTCCAGGCGCTACGACCTGCACATCGTCGACCGCGTGGGCGGCGGGGACAGCTTCAGCGGCGCTCTGATCTGCGCCCTTCTCGATGGCAGATCCCAGCAGGAGGCGGTGGAGTTCGCCGCCGCGGCCTCGGCGCTCAAGCACTCCATCGGCGGGGATTACAACATGGTCACCCGCGCCGAGGTCGAGAAGCTGGCCTGCGGCGACGGCTCAGGCCGCATCCAGCGGTGACGGGTGCCGGTCCGTTCTGTGCATTGTGCACAAACATTTTGCAAATAAACTGCCGTTTTGACGAAAAATGAATTTTCTCAAAAAAATCAGCCGGATGTCCTGTTTAATTGAGAAAATGTATGCTATACTGTCCCTATCCATCGGCTCTGAGGCCCGAGGGAAAACGGAGGCTGACTGCTCTCCGGCAAAAATGTTTTGGAGATAAAAAGGAGGATCATTTTCTATGAAGAAGCTTATTGCAGCAATTCTGGCATCCCTGATGGCGCTGTCTCTGGTCGCCTGCGGCGGAGGCGGCGGCAGCGGCTCCGGCGGTTCCGGCGACATGAAGATCGCCATGGTCACCGACTCCGGCGACATCACCGACCAGAGCTTCAACCAGACCACCTACGAGACCGCCAAGGCGTGGAGCGAGAAGAACGGGACCACCTTCAACTATTACAAGCCCGAGAAGGACTCCGACGAGGCCCGCAACGCCGCCGTTGACCTGGCCGTGGCCGACGGGGCCAACATCATCATCCTGCCCGGCTACATGTTCGCCGCCACCCTGGTGGCCCAGACCAACACCTATCCCGACGTGAAGTTCATCGCCCTGGACGTGGGCGCGGGCGACATCTGCGAGAAGGGCGTGGGCGAGGGCTACACCTACAACCCCGCCGACTACAACGTGGGCGACTACTACAACACCAAGAATACATACTGCGCCACCTATCAGGAGGAGATTTCCGGCTATATGGCTGGCTACGCCGCCGTCAAGCTGGGCTACCGCCATCTGGGCTTCCTGGGCGGCATGGCCGTCCCCGCCGTCATGCGCTTCGGCTACGGCTATGTCCAGGGCGCGAACGCCGCTGCTGAGGAGCTGGGCTGCACCGGCGACGTGCAGGTGGAGTACGTCTACGGCAACCAGTTCTACGGCGATGCCGACATCACCGCTTACATGGACACCTGGTACAACTCCCTGGGCGTTGAGCTGGTCTTCGCCTGCGGCGGCGGCATCTACACCTCCGCTGCCGAGGCCGCGGCCAAGGTGGGCGGCAAGGTCATCGGCGTGGACTCCGACCAGTCCTCCAAGATCGACACCTACGGCGCCGACATGACTGTGACCTCCGCCATGAAGGGTCTGGACGCCACCGTCAACATGATGCTCACCGACATCAAGGACGGCAAGTGGGCCGACCACGTGGGCAAGATCGAGAACCTGGGCCTGGTCTCCGACGACCCTGCTGAGAACTTCGTCCAGTTGCCCCGCGCCACCACCCAGTGGTCCGACGACTTCAAGGAGGACGACTACCTCCAGCTGGTGAAGGACATCCACGCTGGCAAGGTCAGCATTTCCAACGACATTTCCGCCATGCCCGCCACGGCCATCGCGGTCACCGAGTACGGCACGATCAAGTAAAACATATAAAGCGCGAAAGACAGCGGGAGCGCGTTGAAGCTCCCGCTGTCTTTGCTCAAAAAATGAGCGCAGCAAGCACAGCCCCGTTGGGGCGGAGCGTTTCCGTCCCGGCGCAAAATATTCCTGAAATCTGATTAAACGAAGGAGGCGTGTTAGCTATGGCTGAGTACGCGGTGGAGATGCTGAACATCACCAAGCGGTTCCCCGGCATCATCGCCAACGACAACATCACTTTGCAGCTGAAGAAAGGCGAGATCCACGCCCTTCTGGGGGAGAACGGCGCGGGAAAGTCCACGCTCATGAGCGTGCTTTTCGGCCTCTACCAGCCGGAGGAGGGCGAGATCCGCAAGGACGGAAAGAGAGTGGAGATCAAGGACCCCAACGACGCCAACGCCCTGGGCATCGGCATGGTCCACCAGCACTTCAAGCTTGTGGAGTGCTTCTCCGTTCTGGACAACATCATTCTGGGCGTGGAGACCACCAAGGGCGGCCTGCTCCAGAAGGACGAGGCCCGCCAAAAGGTCCTGGCCCTCTCGGAGAAGTACGGCCTGGCCGTGGACCCGGACGCCATCATCGAGGACATCACCGTGGGGATGCAGCAGCGCACGGAGATCCTGAAGATGCTCTACCGGGACAACGAGATTCTGATCTTCGACGAACCCACCGCCGTGCTGACCCCCCAGGAGATCCAGGAGCTCATGGGCATCATGAAGAGCCTGGCCGCCGAGGGCAAGAGCATCCTCTTCATCACCCACAAGCTGGCGGAGATCATGCAGGTGGCCGACCGGTGCAGCGTGCTGCGCAAGGGCAAGTACATCGGCACCGTGGACATCAAGGACGCCACCCCGGAGAGCCTGTCCGCCATGATGGTGGGCCGGGACGTGAACTTCGTGGTGGAGAAGGAGCCCGCCCAGCCCGGGGACGTGGTGCTGGACATCAAGGGCATGACCGTGGCCTCCAAGCGCCACAAGAACAACGCCGTGAACAACGTGTCCCTCCAGGTGCACCGGGGGGAGATCGTGTGCATCGCGGGCATCGACGGCAACGGCCAGACGGAGTTCGTCTACGGCCTGAGCGGCCTGGAGCCCCTCAAGAGCGGCTCCATCACCCTCAACGGCGCGGACATCACCGCCGCCCCCATCCGCAAGCGCCTCACCTCCGGCATGAGCCACATCCCCGAGGACCGGCACAAGCACGGCCTGGTCCTGGACTACACCCTGGAGGACAACATCGTGCTCCAGCGGTACTTTGAGCCGGAGTTCACCAGCCCCGCGGGCTTCCTCAAGCGCAAGAACATCCGGGACTATGCCTCCCGCCTCATTGAGCAGTACGACGTCCGTTCCGGCCAGGGCCCCGTGACCCGCGCCCGGGCCATGTCCGGCGGCAACCAGCAGAAGGCCATCATCGCCCGGGAGATCGACAAGGACCCGGAGCTGCTCATCGCGGTCCAGCCCACCCGCGGCCTGGACGTGGGGGCCATCGAGTACATCCACAAGCAGCTGGTAGCCCAGCGGGACGCCGGGAAGGGCGTGCTGCTGGTGAGCCTGGAGCTGGACGAGGTCATGAATGTGTCCGACCGGATCCTGGTGATGTACGAGGGCGAGATCGTGGGCGAGTTTGACCCCAAGACCGTTACGGTGGAGGAGCTGGGCCTCTACATGGCCGGTTCCAGGAGAAAGGAGGCTGCGGCGTCATGAGCCAGGATCTGCGGAAAAAAGAGAGCATCCTGCGCAACGCGGGGTTCCAGACCATTCTGGCCTCCCTGCTGTGCATCGTCCTGGGCCTGCTGATCGGCTTTATCGTGCTGCTGTGCATCAATCCCAGCGGTGCGGCGAAGGCCATCGCGGCGATTATGAAGAACTTCCTCTACTACCCCAGCGCCTCTGCGGCCATGAAGTATTTCGGCACCACCCTGGTCAACGCCTCGGCGCTGCTGATGTGCTCGCTGTCGGTGCTGTTCGCCTACAAGGTGGGGCTGTTCAACATCGGCGCGGCGGGCCAGTACGTGGTGGGCGCGGGCGCGTGCCTGTACTTCGCCCTGGCGCTGAAAATGCCCTGGATCGTGTGCCTGCTGGCGGCGGTGGTGATGGCGGCCCTGGCGGGCGGCATCTCCGGGGCCCTCAAGGCGTATTTCAACGTCAACGAGGTCATCTCCTGCATCATGCTCAACTGGATCTCCCTCTACTGCGTCAACATGCTGCTTGCCAACGTCAAGGAGCAGTCCACGCCCTACACCATCCCCCTGACCACGGGCAACAAGGGTGCGCTGCTGCCCAACCTGGGTCTGGACAAGCTGTTTACGGGCAACGAGTTCGTCACCATCGGCCTGCCCCTGGCGGTGGTGATGGCGGTGCTGGTGTGGGTGGTCCTGGAGAAGACCAAGCTGGGCTACGAGCTGAAGGCCACGGGCCTGAACAAGCACGCGGCGAAATACTGCGGCATGAAGGAGCGGCGCAACGTGATCCTCACCATGATGATCGCGGGGGGCCTTGCGGGCTTCGCGGCGGGCATCTACTACCTCACCGGCATCGAGCAGTGGATGGTGCAGCAGACCAGCGTCCCCGCCATGGGCTTCAACGGCATCGCGGCGGCGTTCCTGGGCGGGCTGAACCCCATCGGGGCCATCTTCTCCTCCTACTTCATCCAGCACATCACCAGCGGCGGCACCTATGTGGATAAGTCCATGTACTGCGCCCAGATCTCGGATCTGATCTCCGCGTTCATCATTTACCTGTGCGGCTTCGTCCTGTTCTTCCGGCTGTGGTTCAACCGCTGGCTGGACAAGCGGGATGAGAAGGCGAAGAAAGGAGGCAATGCGTAATGGTGCTTCTGATCCAATACACCCTGATATTTGCTTCCGTGCTGGTGCTGGTAGCGCTGGGCGGGTGCTTCTCGGAGCACAGCGGCGTCATCAACATCGGTCTGGAGGGCATCATGGTCATGGGCGCTCTGGGCGGCGCGCTGATGATGAAGTACGCCCTGGGCGTACCGCCGGTGGTCATGATCCTGCTGGTCATCCTGGCCAGCGTCGCGGTGGGGATGCTCTTCTCCCTGCTGCTGGGCGTAGCGGCCATCCGGTTCAGCGCGGATCAGACCCTGGTAGGTACGGCGCTGAACCTGCTGGGACCCGCCGCCGCCGTAGTGCTGGTGCGGGCCATCAACATGGCCGAGAGCGCCGACAACGTGTCCTCCACCGTGGCCTACGGCCAGGCGAAGAAGGCGTTCCTCATGAACATCGGCAGATTTGAGTTCAACTGGTTCATGCTCATTGCCCTGCTGGTGCTGATCGCCGCCTATATCGTGCTCTACAAGACCAAGTTCGGCCTGCGCCTGATGGCCTGCGGCGAGCATCCCCAGGCGGCGGACTCCGTGGGCATCAACGTCTATAAGATGCGCTACGCGGGCGTGCTGATCTCCGGCGCTCTGGGCGGCCTGGGCGGACTGGTATACATCACCGCCGGGGTGAGCGAGTGGAAGTTTGAAAACGGCGTGGCGGGCTTCGGCTTCCTGGCCCTGGCCGTCATGATTTTCGGGCAGTGGAAACCGGTCAACATTGGCCTGGCGGCGCTGCTGTTCGGCCTGTTCCGGGCCCTGTCCAACGTGTACACCGGCTTTAACCTGCTGCGGAATCTGAACCTTCCCAGTACGGTGTATAACATGCTGCCCTACATCATCTCCCTGCTGGTCCTGGTGTTCGTCTCCAAGACCAGCAAGGCCCCCAAGGCGGAGGGCATCCCCTACGACAAGGGCCAACGGTAGTCCTTTTTCTTGAAAGAAAAAGGACCAAAAAGAACTTTAACACGGGCCTGAAGTTGTTGCTGTTCCCACATTTTTTGCCCGGTAACGCTTGTGCACTTCTAATCGATGACTTTATCACAGGCAAAAAGAGAGCTGACCGCTTCGACGGTCAGCTCTCTTTTTATTATTCCTCCACCGCCTCCAGGAACAGTTGGAGCGACTGATAGTCCCCCCACAGCGGCGGCAGGGGGACCCCCGCGTGCATGAGCACATCCCCACCGGCGGCGTCCCCGCCGTTGACCCGGTAGGTCAGCGCCTGGTCCAGCCCCTTGAGCCGCAGCGTCCGGAAGGGCGGCGCGGCCTGGGCCCCACCGGCCACCAGCGAGACCACCGCCCGCCGCTTGTCCCGGGACACCTGCTCCCAGGCCACGAAGGGCCCGGAGAGATCCGTGAGCCGGTAGTAGTCCCCCAGGTGGAACAGGTCCCAATTGTCCCTGTAGGTCCTGATCTGGGAGCGGATCTCCTCCTTCTCCTCGGCCGTACACCTGCTGAGGTCCATCTCATATCCGAACGCCCCGCTCATCGCGGCAATGGCCCGGGCCGCCAGGGGCGTCGCCCTGCCGTTCTGCTCGTTGGGAGAGGCGGACACGTGGGAACCCATGGTGCACGCCGGGTAGCAGAAGCTGGTGCCGTACTGGATGGCCAGCCGGTCGATGGCGTCGGTGTTGTCGCTGCACCAGATCTGGGGTGCGTAGTACAGCATCCCGCCATCGAAGCGGCCCCCGCCGCCGCAGCACCCCTCAATGAGCAGCTCCGGGAAGTCCCGGCGCATCCGCTCAAGGACCTCGTACACGCCCAGCACGAACCGGTGGTAGACCTCCCCCTGCCGTCCGGCGGGCAGGGCGGCGGACCACACGTCCGAGAGACTGCGGTTCATGTCCCATTTCACGTAGCGCACCGGCACGCTGGAGAGCACCTCCCGCAGCCGGGCGTACACGTGGTCCCGGACCTCCCTCCGGGAGAAGTCCAATACCAGCTGCCCCCGCCCCCGGGCCGGGGCCCGGCCCGGCACCCGGAGGGCCCAGTCGGGGTGGGCCCGATAGAGGTCGCTGTCCTCGTTGACCATCTCCGGTTCCACCCAGATCCCAAAGGACAGCCCCAGGTCATGGAGCCGGGGCACCAGGGCCTCCAGCCCGCCGGGGAGCTTGCTGGTGTTGACGTACCAGTCCCCCAGCCCGCTGTTGTCGTCGTTGCGCACCCCGAACCACCCGTCGTCCAGGACGAACAGTTCCACCCCCAGTGCCGCAGCCTCCCCGGCGATGGCCAGCAGTTTCTCCGTGGTGAAATCGAAGTAGGTGGCCTCCCAGTTGTTGATGAGCACCGGCTTGCGCCGCCCCTGTCCCGGGTCCCGGAGCAGGTGCTCCCGAATGGCCCGGTGGAACCGGCGGCTCATTTCCCCCAGGCCGTCGGAGGAGCAGATCAGGGCCGCCTCCGGGGCCGTGAAGCTCTCCCCGGGCGCCAGGGTCCACCGGAAGTGGTAGGGGTGTATCCCCATCACCAGGCGGCAGCTCTCAAACTGGTCCCGTTCCGCCGCCGCCTCGAAATTGCCGCTGTAGAGGAGCATAGCGCCGTAGCATAGGCCCCGGTCCTCCCCGGCATCCCGGTCGCAGAGGACCACAAACGGGTTGTGCTGGTGGCTGGAGGCCCCCCGGATGCTGCCCACGCTCTGTACGCCGGGGCGCAGGGGGGCGCGGCTCAGGCAGCGCTCGGTGGTGTGCTTTCCATCGAAGGTGATGAGGTCCATGTCGGACCGGGTGAAGTCCAGGCACAGGGAGGCGCACCGGCACAGCCCCAGCGTCTCGCTCCCCCGGTTCACCACCCGCACGGCCCGGGTGATCAGGTCATATTCCGCGAACACGCCGTAGTACAGCTCCACCGCCGCCCCGGCGGCGGCGTCCTCCAGGGTGACCACCAGGGTCTCCGCCCCCTCGCCGTAGAAGGCGGGCAGGCCCTCCAGCGCGTACTTGCCCGCCTCCTGCCGGAAGCCCGCATACCGCAGGTCCGCCGTCCGGCTGCCGCAGGGCAGCTCAAACTCCAGGGAGCTCAGCCGGAAGTCCCCCACCCCGCAGGTGGAGTATTCCTGGGGCATTACGTCCAGGGAGAACGAGCGGTCCCCGCCCGCCTCGTGGGGGTTGGGGGAGAAGGAGCGCTCCTTCCGCTGCACCAGACAGGAGAGGTCGCAGTCCCGGACCCGGGGGCCGTAGTAGGTGTGCAGCAGGACGCCGTATTCGCTCACCTTCATCTGGTAGGTGGTATGCCGGGTGTGCAGGGTGAAGGTCCCGCAGACTTCATCGTATCGTATCATAACAGAGTCCTCGTTTATCACGTCATGATTTGACAGCCCCGGCGGGCAAAACTGTCAGCCGGGGCTGTCGGGAAAGGGAGGAAGAAGAAAGCAAAATCAGGTGCCTTGGGACCGTCATTGTGCCGCCGCGCGGCCCAGCGACGGGTCCCGGCAGCGCAAGGGGGGCGTCATTCGCTCGCCTGCGGCGCGCGAACGACCGTCCCGGCAGCGCAAGCGCTGCCTGCCTACTTACCGCCGGTCCCGGCGATGCCCTCCACGAACTGGCGCTGGAAGATCAGGTACAGCACCACCATGGGCAGCATGGCCAGCAGGGAACCGGCCATCAGCACCGGGAAGTTGGTGGTAAACTGGCCCTTCAGCGTGGAGAGGCCGGAGGACAGGGTCATCATCTTCAGGTCGGAGTTGACCACCAGGGGCCACATCAGATCGCCATAGGCGAACACGGCGGTGAAGATGGTCAGGGCGGCCACGGAGGTCCCCGTCAGGGGGAACATGACCTTATAGAAGGTCTGCCACTGGTTGCACCCGTCCAGGTAGGCGGCCTCGCCCACCTCGTCCGGGATGCTCATGTAGGTCTGGCGCAGGAAGAACACGCCGAAGGCGCTGACCAGGCCCGGGAACACCAGGGCGAAGATGGTGTTGGCCATGCCCATCTTGGCCACCATCTGGTACTGGGGGATGATGAAGATCTGGCTGGGCAGGGACATCTGAATGAGCACGATGCCGAAGAGGAGGCTCTTGCCCCGGAACTTCAGCTTGGCGAAGGCGTAGCCCGCCATGGAGCTGAAGAGCACCGCGCAGATCACCCGGAAGAACACCATCAGCGTGGTGTTCCAGTACAGGTGGCCGAAGGGCAGGGAGTCGATGGCGTCCTTGAAGTTGTCCAGCATCCACTTGGCGGGGAGGATGACCACGGGGTCCACCTGCACGCTCTCCGCCACGGTCTTGGAGCTGGTGAGGATCATCCACGCGAAGGGGAACACCATGATGAGTGCGCCCAGGATCAGGAAGAAATAGGTGATAAACTTATTGACGGCATAGGAGCGCCGCAGGGAATCCGTACTTTTCATGTCCAAGCCTCCCTCTTAAATGTCGTAAGTGACCCACTTCTTCTGGCCCCAGAACTGGATGAGGGTCACCAGAAGGATCAATCCCACGGTCCACACCACGATGGCGGAGCCGTAGCCCCGCTCGCCCGCCACGAACGAGGAGCGGTAGAACAGGTACATCAGGCTCTGCATGTCCGTCAGCGCCGGGTTGGTCTCGTCGGCCATCATGTAGATGAGGTCGTACACCTTCATGGAGGCCATCAGGCGCATGATGAGCACGGAGAACATGGTGGGGGAGACC
>CAJUPS010000034.1 GCA_910588045.1 uncultured Oscillospiraceae bacterium
TTCGGAAGTGCTTACTGCGGCGCCGCTTCTTAAATTGGCTTACAGCCATCGCCAGCAGTACCGCTATACGGAGAAAGCTTTCGTTACGCACCCCGGGGAGTTTGCTCGGTCCTAGACGGTAGGGGCTACCGATGACCACGCTAAAATAAACGCGATAGACCGGTAAGCGGACAGCAGTCAGTTTAGACCGGTAATCTGTGCCTCGGGCGCAAAAAAACATAACCCCCGTAATCAGGAAGGTTCTTAGGAAACCCCGTTTCCTAAGTGACTTTTTGCCTACTTTTTGTTCACACAAAAAGTAGGCGCGGAGTCCGGGGCCGCGTAGGTCCCGGGCTATCGACGGAGAAGAAGCTAAACAAACTGCCCGCGGGGACGTCATTTATCCGCCTCCGGCGTCTAAACGACCGTCCCGGCACTCGGCCGGGGGCCGAGCGCCTAGGCGGCAGATTACAAGAGGCCCCGCCTGCGGGGCCTCTTATAGGGCGGCCGCCGCTGTGCTGGCTTATCAATCAGAACAATATCATCCCCAATCTGCTTGATGCACTCCCAGGGAATATAGAACTCCTCCCCCCGCCCGAACAATCCAAAAAACCGACAAGGTCCCGGCACTACCAGTGCCGCCACCCGTCCCTCAGGCAGCATCACCTCCACATCCCCTACGTAGCCAATCCGGCAGCCGTCGCAGATATTGATTACTTCTTTACACCGCAGCTCTACCATCCTGCATTGCATGGCTGTCACCCCTCTCATTGGGAGTGTATGCCATGCAAGGAATGTCCTATTCAGATATTCTTCTGTATGGTCTTTAACGCATTCTTCTCCAGACGACTCACCTGGGCCTGGGAGATCCCCACCTCAGCGGAGACCTCCATCTGGGTCTTCCCCTCGTAAAACCGCAGAGCCAGAATGTGCTTCTCTCGCTCCCCGAGACGGTCCAGGGCATCCTTCAGCGCAATGTGCTCCAGCCAGTGCTCGTCGGTGTTCTTGGTATCCTTCACCTGGTCCATGACGCACACCGTATCCCCACTGTCGGAGTAGACCGGCTCAAAGAGACTCACCGGGTCCATAATTGCATCCATGGCAAACACCACCTCCTCCCTGGGAATGCCCAGCTCTGCGGCGATCTGTTCCACTGTGGGCTCCCGCTGGGACTGTGCCATGAGCTTCTCCCGGGCCTGCATCACCTTGTAGGCCGTGTCCCGCATACTCCGGCTGACCCGGATGGCACTGTTGTCCCGGAGATACCGGCGGATTTCTCCGATAATCATCGGCACCCCGTAGGTAGAAAATCGGACCGGCTGGGTGATGTCAAAGTTGTCGATGGCCTTAATCAGTCCCACGCACCCCACCTGGAACAGATCGTCGGCGTTCTCCCCTCTCCCCATAAACTTCTGAATCACGGAGAGCACCAGGCGCAGGTTGCCCTGAATCAGCTTCTCCCTGGCCTCCTTATCCCCCTCCTTCGTGCGCCGTAGCAGCTCCATGGTCTCCTCATTGCGCAGCACCTTCAGTTTTGAGGTGTTTACGCCACAGATCTCCACCTTTCCCTGCACGCTCTCATCCCCCTTGGAGAAAACTTACAAGAGCAGTTTTCCCCTGGTCCATGAGATTATACGGGAGGAAAATTGGAGGTTTTGTCGGGACTCAACGCTCCACCCCCACCCCACAGCTTTCCGTCGGCAGGCACAGACCGTATCCAGCGCAATCATGCGGTCCGACTTCGGTATGGAGTTCTTCCTGCGGTCCTCGGACAGCTCCTCATTTTTGCAGATGGTATGGACTACTATTTTCTCAGTACCGCCTTTGGGGGAAAATGAAAGGGCGGCGCGTGAGCGCCGTCCTCCCCCCGGTGTCAGTTTTCTAGCAAACCCACCGCCCGCATATTGGCTAACAGTGTGTTGAACCGGGCAACTACATCATTGACGCCGGTAGCATTCGGTACTGCGGCAGCCGCTTCCAGCGTTGCGGAAGGTCCAGTTGGGCCAGTCGGGCCGGTCGGACCCATCTCGCCCGCAGGGCCCATCGGACCCGTAGCACCTGCCACACCAGCAGCGCCGGTCGCACCGGCAGGGCCAGCCGGTCCCATCTCACCCGCAGGACCCATCGGCCCCATAGGGCCTGTCGCGCCAGCAGCGCCGGTCGCACCGGCAGGGCCAGCCGGTCCCATTGCACCCGCAGGACCCATCGCGCCTGTAGGGCCTGTCGCACCAGCAGCGCCGGTCGCACCGGCAGGACCAGCCGGGCCCATTGCGCCCGCAGGACCCATCGGACCCATAGGGCCTGCCTCACCAGCAGCGCCAGTCGCACCAGCAGGGCCAGCCGGGCCCATTGCACCCGCAGGGCCCATCGGGCCCATAGGGCCTGTCGCACCAGCAGCACCGGTCGCACCGGCAGGGCCAGCCGGGCCCATTGCGCCCGCAGGGCCCATCGGGCCCGTAGCACCAACAGGGCCAGGAATCCCGGGCATACCCATAGGTCCTACAGGACCAGGCAGACCGCGGGGACCCCGCGGCCCGGCAGGGCCGGGGATGCAGCAAACATTGCCGCACTCCCCACCGCGGCTATGGCAGCCACAGAGTTCAGATTCATAACAATTATATCTCATTCGGGAAATTTCCTCCGTATATCACGCAGTCATTTCAACTGCGCAGGATGGGGCAGCCCGCTCACAAACCTCTGCCCACTCCATTGTATGCGTCTGCGGCCGCTGCCGCTCCCCTGAATTTGACAGCTTTGCAAATTCATGGTATGATACCTTTTACTTGATAAGAGCGCTTGGACCCCTTGCCAAGTGAAGGCATCAAAACGAAATTGCATTGGAGGCCCGCCATGAAACATCGTCGGCTTCATGTTGGACTGCGCACGGTCAAAACAGCCGTGGCTGTCGTGATCGCCATGATCCTGGTAGAGCCTTACGGTGCTACCAGCTCCCGTCTGATCCTGGCCATGCTGGGCGCCATGGCAGCGGTGCAGCCTACCTTCAAGGAATCTCTGGAAGCGTGCGTCACGCAGACCATAGGCGTCATTGCCGGTGTAGCGGTCGGCGTCATTTTTGTGGCGCTGCCCACGGGGCCGCTGACCTCGGTGCTCCTGGGGATTATCTTGATTATCACCGTCTATAACCTGCTGCCCAGCGCCTTCTCCCCATCCCTGCCCTGCTTCATTTTGGTCATGGTCTGTACCGATGCGGAGATGGCGCCCATCGCCTATGCCCTCGGCCGGATCTGGGATACGGCGATTGGCCTGGGGGTGGGCATGTTGATCAATATGGTGGTGTTCCCTTATGACAACAGTCAGCAAATCCGGGACACTGTGAAGGGGCTGGACACAGATTTACTACACTTTCTGGAGGACATGTTCGACGGTGACACCCACCTGCCCGACGCAGGCGCTATGAATACCCGGATCGCCTCTCTTGCCAGCCAGCTCTCCATTTTTGCCAACCAGCGCCTCCTCCTGCACCTGCGTCGGCAGAAGCGCACCCTGGAGCGCTACCGCGCCTGTGAGCGCAAGGCCCAGGAGCTGGTCTCCCATTTGGAGGTCCTCTCTCAGCTGGATCACCCGGGCCGCCTGAGCCAGGAAAACCGGCGCCGTCTCATTGCCTGCGGCGCAAAAGTGACGGACAACCGGGCGCTGGACTCCGTCATGGAAAAGGACGTCGTCACCAACTATCATGTTTCTCAGATTTTAACCCTTCGCCACGATCTTCTGGAGACGCTCTCCGACTGAGAGAAGCGTAAAGAAAACGGCGCGCTTCCGCCTGCGGGAAGTGCGCCGTCAATTTTAACCGCCAGTTAAACTCTTGTTGCCCACGCTTCGCTTGGAAATGGGAAAATCTATGATAGAATATGATTAGAAACGGGCCTGTTTACTTTACTTACAGGGAGAACGATCATGGAACTGAATATCGGAATGAATATCAGACGCCTGCGCATTGCCAAAGGGTTGACGCAGGAGCAACTTGCGGAACTTTTGACTATCTCAGCGGCAGCAGTGAGCAAATGGGAAGCCAGGAATACCTACCCTGATATTACCATGCTGTTTCCGCTTGCGGAGATATTCGGCGTTACCATTGATGAACTTTTAGGTTATGATGAAGCAAGGGCAAAAGAGGATGTAGATAAGATCCTTGCCGAATATCAGCGTTTGCATATGGAGGGAAGATTTGCTGAGGGGACAGAATTGATCGTCCATGCGCGGAAAAAATATCCTCACGACTACCGCATTATGAATAAATATATGTGGGATAAGGCAGGCGGAGACGCAGGAAACGATGCAGAAACATTGCTCAAGAGCAAAGATGAACTTTTACAGATATGCGATTGTATCTCAGAAGGATGTACCCAGGACGATCTTCGCGCCGCAGCAATCAATATGAAAGCAAAACTTCTTCACGCTGCGGGAAATACCGGCGAAGCGCTTGAGGTACTTTCCAAACTCCCTGCGTGGCACGCCCCAATTATGAAAGAACAGCTTTTCCGTAAAGATACCGCCGAATTTCGTTATTGGAATAAAAAGAACTGCTATGGTCTTATGAACGTAATGTCCATGAAACTTGCGAGGATCATTTGTTTTGATCCCTCCCTCTTTCTTGCTGAGAAGATGGAACGCATAGAGCAGATGGCAGAAGAATTTGCAAGAATGAGCAAAAAGAAGGACCTTGCATTTTTCTGTATCGGAGAGGAATCTATATATGCAGTTTTGGCAGATATGCTTACAGCAGATAATGCGCCTATCGAAGATGTGATCCGTATCAGAGAAAGACAATTTGCTTCCATGGAAAGAATGATGGCGCTTGCCGAAACCGATGATGTTCTTAACGAGCAAATTCAGGCTGCCTATCAAACCGGCGATATGATCGCCTGGGAACTGAATCGCCTTTTGAACTCACCCCATCCTCAGTTTGCAAAGCTTAGAGAAAACACGAAATATGCTGCAATGCTCAACAAGTGGGTAAGGTAGGATGGATATGATCGGAGCGCTTCCAACGCCCGGAAGCGCTCCGTCACTATTTCACGTTTTCGCCAGTGTCCGCCGGGGGAGCACGGGCAGCTGCGGCACCAACGTCCCCGCCGCACCCAGCAGCAGGAACAGTCCCGCGTGATACCACACCGTGAGCACGAAGGCCACCCCGGTGAGCGCCAGCGCGCACCCCAGTCCCACCCCCCGGCAGATCCGGTCCGCCGCCGGAGGGTCGATCAGCCAGCTCACCAGCAAGTACAGCACCCGCCCGCCGTCCAGGGCCGGAACCGGGAGCAGGTTGAAGCATCCCAGCAGCAGGTTGGCCCCTGCCGCCACGTAGCTCCCCATCAGGCGGGCAAACAGCAGGGCCAGCAGCAGGTTCACCGCCGGACCCGCCAGGGTGCAGAGAATCTCCCGGGGGTAGGACAGCCGCCGGGTATCCGCCCGGATCTCCGCGCCAAAGGCGGTCAGCCGTACCCGCTCCACCCGGGCCCCCGCCAGCCGCAGCGCCAGCAAATGCCCCGCCTCGTGGCACAGCGCCGAAAAAAGAACCAGCGGCAGCACCCCTCCTGCTCCCGCCAGCAGGGACAGCGCCAGGAGCGCCGCGAAGCCCCATCCGGCCTCCAGCTTACCCCACCGCAACATAGTAGATCGGGTTGAGGTAGAGGTCGCCGTCGTGGAGTTCAAAGTGGAGATGGGGCCCGGTGGCCAGGCCCGTGGCCCCCACCTCGGCGATCTTCTCCCCCATTGCGACGCTGCCGCCGGAGGCGGTGACGCGGCTGCAGTGGGCGTAGAGCGTGATATACCCGTCCTGGTGGCGCAGCATAATATAGTTGCCCAGGGAGCTGCTCTCCCCGGAGGCATACACCTCGCCGTCGGCAAAGGCCACCACGTCCGTCCCCTCCTCCGCCGCCAGGTCCACGCCGTAGTGAAACCGGTTTCCCCCTTCGATGGGGTGATCCCGCCATCCAAAGGTGGAGCTCAGATGCCCGGACACCGGCGTGCAGTGGTCAAAGCCCAGGTTGCGCTGCTCCAGACTGGTGTTCTCCGGCAGGGCGGCCATGGTATACACCGTAGAGGCGGCGGCCTCCTCCAGTTCCCCGCTCTCCGGGGTGGAGGAAGCCGCCGCCTCCCCTTCCCCCGCCGGAGGAGAGGTGGGCTGCTCTCCCGAGAGCACCAGCTCCCGCATGACTTCCCTGTCCGCCTCCGGCAGGGAGAGGGCGCTGCTCCGCAGCAGCTGTGCCCCTACCTCCGCCGGAGGCGTGCTGACCTCCTCCGGCTCGACGGGCTCCTCCGGCGTCTCCTCGGGTACGGGCGCGGGGGCCTCCGGCGAGAGATCAAAGACGGCCGCGTAGGCCTCCTGTAAGGAGTCCCCCACCGGCTCCTCGCCGCTGACAGCCCGCCCCACGGCGGCAAAGGCCTCCTTGAAGTCCGCATCCCGGCCGATGAGCTGCCGGGCGGAGTCCGCCAGACGGCCCACCGCCTCCGGAAACAGCAGCTTGGCCGCCACCAGCAGCACGAAAACCGCCCCGCAGACCACCAGCCGCACCGGTATCGGTTCCTCCCCGGTCCGCCGCGTCCTGGTTCGCCGGAGCTGCTGCACCCGGCGGCGGGCTGTATTGGATGTTGACAAGCCCGATCCCCCCTTTTTGCCTCCAGTCTATGCAGAAACGGGGAAGAATATGCACCTTTTTCCATTTCAATACAGCAAATAATTTGTATATGTAAAAATTCTACTAATCAGGCAAAATAAGGGTTGCCTTTTTTGGAGAGTTTTGCTATAATGAAACATGAATTTTTGCTGTGGCAGGAGGAATCGTCCTTTTGCAGGCAAAAGGACGACGCTTCCGCCGGGACAGCGGAAGCGTCGTACACGGGAAAAGGAGGAGAATGCACAGAGAGGAGCGTCCATGATTTTGATTTGAGAGGGAGAGTACATTATGAAGAAAAAACTGAGCCTGCCGATGCAGATCTTTATCGCGCTGGTCGCCGGTATTGTCGTGGGTCTGATCTGCTCCATGATCGGCGAGAGCGGCAAGACCTTCACCGCCAGTTACCTCAAGCCCTTCGGAGACATCTTTGTCAACCTGCTGAAATTCATCGTGGTCCCCGTGGTACTGTTGAGCATGATCGACGGCATCCTGTCCATGGGCGACATGAAGAAAGTCGGCTCTGTGGGCATCAAGACGGTGGCCTACTTCCTGTGCACCACCGCCATTGCCTGCGTCATCGGCCTGATTTTTGCCAATATCTTCGCCGGGGCCAGCCTGTTCCCCGATCTCCGCGACCAGCTGGGCGCTGCGGAGTACGAACCCAAGGCGTTCAACGGCTTCATGTCCGTGCTGGTGGACATCTTCCCCAGCAACATGTGGCAATCCTTTGTCAACGCCAACATGCTCCAGGTCATCGTGGTCTCCCTGTTCTTCGGCGGCTCCATCATGGCGGCCGGAGAGAAGGGAAAGCTGGCCCGGGATCTGGTCAGCTCCCTTTACGCTGTCATTGAGAAGCTGATGGAGTTCGTCATCTCCCTGTCCCCCATCGGCGTGTTCACCTACATGGCGTGGGTCACCGCCACCCAGGGCGCCAACATCCTCGGCTCCCTGTTCCTGGTCATTCTATGCGCTTACATCGGTTATGTCGTCCACGCGGTCCTGGTCTACTCCCTGTCCGCCCAGGTATTCGTGGGCATGAGTCCCCTCAAGTTCTTCAAGGGCGCCTTCGCGGCCATGATGTTCGCCTTCACCTCCACCTCCTCTGCGGCCACTCTGCCGGTATCCAAGGAGTGCGCTCACGAGCTGGGAGCACAGGACGACATCTCCGCCTTCGTGCTGCCCCTGGGCTCCACCATCAACATGGACGGCACCGCCATCTACCAGTGCGTGGCCACCGTGTTCATCGCCTCCTGCGCGGGCATCCACCTGACCCTGGGCCAGATGGTCATCGTCGTGGTCACCGCCACCCTGGCCTCCATCGGCACCGCTGGTGTCTCCGGCGCGGGCATGATCATGCTGGCCATGGTGCTGGAGACCCTGGGCATCCCCGTGGCCTACATCGGTCTGATCGTGGCCGTGGACCGGATCTTCGACATGGGCCGTACCTGCCTGAACGTCACCGGCGACATCGCCTGCTCCCTGTGCGTGAGCAAGTGGGAGGGCGGCAGGAAGGCCGGTGCTAAGAAGTAATCACACCGTATCCTTCAAAATCAGCCCCGGAGGCGTGAGCCTCCGGGGCCGCTTTCCGCCCTCTGGCCGCTATACCGTCGGCTATCGTCGGTCATGGAAAAATAATAGTTGAAAGTAACCGGAAAATAGTGTATAATCATCTTGGTTCGTCCGCCTCCGCGGAGGCATGGACGACACAACCGGCCCCCATTCGCAGTCACCTGCCGCTTCCGGGGCCAGCGGCACCATCCAGAAAATGAAGAAAGACGAGGCATCATCATGGGGAAAAGCATTAAGAGAAGCGTATGGATTCGGGTGGCGGCGGCGTTTGTTTCCGTCCTGCTGTTCAGCGTGATGATCACCGTGAACATCATCCGCATGGACCGGGCCGATGACGCCAACAAGCAGGCCACCAGCCTGCTCAGTCGCTGCCACCAGGCAGAGATCGCCCACTACAAGTGGGCCAGCAATCTCAGCAACGCCCTCTACGCGGGCACGGAGTTCACCGGCAGCACCTCGCCGGACACCTGCGTCCTGGGCAAGTGGATCTACGGCGATGCGGGCACGGACGACCCGGCCATTCTGGCGCTGCGCTCCGAGCTGGAGCCGATGCACAAGGAGCTCCACGAGTCCGCCATCTACGTACTGGATTTGAAGGAGACCAGCCCCGTACAGGCCCGGCTCTACTACCAGGAGACCATCCAGGCCAACCTTGCCGCCCTGGTTGCGAAGGTGGACAAGGCGGCGGAGCTGCTGGAGGCGGCCAACACGGAAGCCGAGGAGCAGATGGCCGACATCATCTTTATCATGCACAGCACGTCCATTGCGGGCCTGTCCCTGGCTTTGATTTGCCTGATCAGCCTGGTGATTTACGTCCTCAACTACGTCGTCAAGCCCATCATCCAGATCAACGAGCGCTGCCAGCCCCTCCACGAGGGCCATCTGAAGCTGAAGATGGAGATCCGGGCAAAGAATGAGCTGGGCGCGCTGGCGAACAACCTGGAGCGGTCCATGGAGCGGATCGAGGGCTACGTCATGGACATCAACCGCATGATGGCGCAGCTCTCCGACGGGAACTTCGATGTACATACCTCCGCGCCCTTCATCGGTGATTTCCAGTCCATTGAGACATCCATGGAGAGCTTTACCGACAACATCTCCCAGGCTTTCGCCCGTATCCGCCAGGCGGAGCGCCAGGTATCCGGTCATGCGGAGTCCCTCTCCAACGGGGCACAGAACCTGGCCCAGGGCGCTACGGAGCAGGCCAGCGCCGTGGAGGAGCTCCAGGCCACGCTGGAGGATCTGCGCACCACCGCCGGGAGCAACGTCCAGACGGCCGGGGAGGCCCAGCGGAACGCCCAGCTGACCAGCGAGCAGGTAAAGGTCAGCAGCCAGCAGATGGACCTGATGGTTTCCGCCATGGAGGACATCACCCGGGCGTCTCAGGAGATCGACAAGATTATTGCCACCATCGAGAACATCGCCTTCCAGACCAACATTCTGGCCCTGAACGCCGCCGTTGAGGCCGCCCGGGCCGGAGCCGCCGGTAAGGGCTTCGCCGTGGTCGCCGACGAGGTCCGCTCCCTGGCCGCCCAGTCCGACCAGGCCGCGAAAGCCACCAAGGACCTCATCGAAAATTCTGTCCAGGCCACGAAGCGGGGCCGCAAGATCGTGGGCGAGGTGTCCGAGAGCCTACAGAAGACGCTGGACCTGGTGGTCCAGTCCAACACCGGTATTGGCGAGATCGCCTCTGCCATCGAGGGCGAGGCTGCCGCTATCGCTCAGGTCGCGGAGGGCATCGGCCAGATCTCCGCTGTGGTGCAGTCCAACTCCGCCAGTAGCGAGGAGTCCGCCGCCGTCAGCGCGGAGCTCTTTAACCAGGTGCGGGTTCTGGAGGCTCAGACCAACCGGTTCCACCTGCGGGGCGAGGACGGAAGCGCACAGCGCCACCCCGGTTTACCCATGTAAGAACCTGTATTCACAACCGTTGAACGCCGTCTAGCCAGTCTTTTTCCCGCCATACTGCGTCGATTTCCCTTGCAATCCGTCAGGATTGCAAGGGAAATCTCCTTGTCTGACGAGAAAAATCCTCGTCCATCCGGCATCCCCCGGTTATGAATACAGGTTCTAAGCGCACAGAGTCATACGACTGGCATAAAAAAGTCCAGCGCAGACCGGTTTCGGTCGGGCGCTGGACTTTTTTATTGCCTCAATATCGGTCAAAGCAGGCGAACATCTCCTGCACCCGGGGCCGCGTCAGCCCTGCGGGGACCACCCCGCCGCCGCAGACGGCCCCCAGGCCCCTCTCCTCCATCAGATGCCGGAGCGCGGCCACGACCTCCTCCACCGGTCGGCCCGCCAGGTTCTCCCGGGCATAGCGCACCATATAGGCCAGCGCCTGGGTCTGCCCCGCGTCCACCAGCTGCTCCACATAGCGGAGGTCCAGCTCCCGGTCCCCCACAGAGAAGGCCGTCTTGCCGGACCGCCGGACCTTCAGCCGCTCCTGGCGGTAGCCGTCGCCCCGGTAGTTCTTCCGCGTCTGGCTGGCACCGGAGAGATCGACCGCCCGCTGACCGGCGGGCAGATGAAACCCGGGGGCGGACAGGGCGGGGACGGGCCGCCCCTCCAGCGCAGCCTTGGCGCGGGTCGTAATATCCTTGGCGCGGTAGGCGTCCATCTGGATCACCCGGTCCGCGATATGGAAGTAGGCCCCGCAGCTGCCCACCACCAGGATCAGGGAGATCCCCGCCTCCCGCCAGAGGTCCAGGGCCCGCTCCAGGAAGGGGGTAATGGGCTCCTGCTCGATGACCGATTTCATCAGCTCGTCCCGGACCATGAAGTTGGTGGCGGAGGTGTCCTCGTCCATCAGCAGCACCCGGCTGTCCGCCTCCAGGGCCTCGGCGATGTTGGCCGCCTGGGAGGTGCTGCCGCTGGCGTCCAGGGTGGAGAAGCGGGCGGTGTCCCGCCCGGAGGGCAGATGGTTGATGAACAGGGAGATGTCCGTGTCCGTCACCTTTCTGCCGTCCTCCGCGCGAATCTTCACGGCAGTATCGTCCGTGACGACGTACTCCCTGCCGTCCCCGGCAATGTGATCGTAGACGCCGCGCTCCAGGGCCTTGAGCAAGGTGGATTTGCCGTGGTAGCCCCCGCCGGCGATCAGGGTGATCCCACGGCGGACCCCCATGCCCCGGACCGGGCCCCGGTGGGGCAATTCCAGCGTCACAGCCAGCTCCTCCGGCGATTGAAAGGGCACCGCGTCCCCCATGGGCCGGTCGGATACCCCGCTCTCCCGGGGCAGGATAGAGCCGTTCGCCACGAAGGCGGCCAGGTCCAGCCGCTTCAGCTCCTCCCGGATGAAATGCCGGTCCTCCGCCAGGGCGATGACCCGCGCCGCCTCCCCCTTGGGGGCGGTGGCGTACAGCAGGCCCTGCTCCACGCATACGGGGAGGAAGTCGAACAGGATCTTCTCCAGCTCCCGCGCGTTGATGGTCCGCCCGTTGGCGGGGAAACCCACCTCAAAGCGCACCGTCACCGCCCCGCCGCGCACCTCGCAGTCCGTCCGCTCCAGGACCTCCTGGCCGGGGACGGTGACGGCCAGCACGCCGCTCTTTCCGGAGCCCTTGGCCTGGCGGGAGAACCGCCCCGCCTGCCGGGCGAAGCGCCGCAGCAGCCAGTCCTCCAGCGCCGTGCGGTTCCAGGGGGATTCCCAGCATCCGGCGGGGTAGCCCGCCGTTCGGGCGTCTACGTCCACGCTCAACTGGGACGGCGCGGCGAAGGGGTCGCCCTGGACGTGCTCAATGTTCAAAAGATACCGGCCGAAGGACCAGCTGCCCGCCAGGGACTTGTAGGCGGGGTAGCTCCTGCGGTCGATGGCGCGCAGGGCGGCGCGCAGCTCTTCCGATGTTCTCATAGACAACCTCCATTTTTCGTCTCCCAGCCCAGGACCGTCTCCCGCAGACCGTCCAGGTCCAGCACGCCCAGGGCGAAGCCCTTCCGGATCAGCTCCTCCGGGAGATATTCGTCGTATTTGTCGAACAGGGGCAGCTCCTTGGGATAGACCAGGTCCAGTGGGTCGATAGGATGCTGAATCTCCTCCGATACCACGCGGAAAAAGGTCTCCTCGTCCGCCTTCATGGTGAACTGCATGTAGTAGGGCCGGGCGGAGTCCAGGTTCCGCAGGCCCAGGCGCTCGCCGCACTTGATCTTCAGGAACCGCTCCAGGGCGAGGAAGGAATACGTCCCCACCCAGGGCAGCAGGCACCACATATTGCCCCCCAGGTTGATCAGCGGCTTCTCCGTTGTGCCGGAGCGGCTGGCGGTGAACCGGGCCTGCTCCAGCCGGGCCACGGCGTTCTTCATCAGGTAGGGGTAGGACCGCTCCTCCCGGAGGACCTTCCGCATCCGCTGGAGGATCTTGGTATGCAGGTCCCCGGGGCACAGGCCGAAGTAGGCGGGGATGTTTCCCTTGACCTGCTCGCAGTACACCAGATGCCGCTTGCGGTCCACGTCCAGCACCTCCCAGACGTGCCCCGCGATGGCCAGCTTCTCCCCCACCGGGGGCGGCATGACGATGGTCCCCAGCTCCTGGGACTCGCTGCGGACGGTGTACTCCTCGTTCTCCTGGAACACGCCGTAGAACCGGTAGGAGTTCACCACCCGCTCCCCCGCCAGGCCCACGATGAGGCCCCCCTGCTCCGTGCGCTGGAGATGGTCCGTTTCGACCAGGTGGCGCAGCAGGACCTTGTAGTCCTCCTGGCTGATGCGGTGGAAGTAGTGCAGCCGCAGCACCCGGTCCGCCAGGGCCCTGGGGGAGAGCTCCCCGCAGGAGGCCAGGGTGGACATGGTCTGGTGGTACAGCAGGCTGAAGGGCAGCCGGTCCAGCCGGGGCGGCTCCACCCAGCGCTCCTCCAAATAGAGCTGCACCAGGGAGATGCCCTGGATGAGCTTCCATGGGATGGTGGCGGGGAGCATGGCCCGGGCCTCGGGCTCGTCCTCCCGCATGACGAACCACATCTCCGGCGGGGCCTCCCGCCGCCCCGTGCGGCCCATGCGCTGGAGGAAGGAGGATACCGTCCAGGGCGCGTCGATCTGGAAGGCCCGCTCCAGACGGCCGATGTCGATGCCCAGCTCCAGCGTGGCGGTGGTGACGGTGGTCATGGTCTGGCTCTCGTCCTTCATGACCCCCTCCGCCGTCTCCCGGTAGGAGGCGGAGAGGTTGCCGTGGTGGATCAGAAACCGGTCCGGCTCGTGCCTGCGCTCGCAGTATTGCCGCAGGGTGGTGGTCACCGTCTCGCACTCCTCCCGGGAGTTGACGAAGACCAGGCACTTCTTCCCCTGGGTGTGCTCGAAGATGTAGCCCAGACCGGGGTCCGCGTTGTCGGGGGCCTCGTCGGTCTTCTCCTCCAGCACCGGCAGGGCGTTGATGTCCGTCCGGTCCTCCCCGGCCTGGACGTTCTTCACGTAGAAGTGCTCCATGCTCAGCCGCCATTTGGAGCCCTTGGCGTCGATCTTGGGGATGACGGTCCTCCGCCCGGTGCCCAGGGAGAGGAACTCCCCCGTCCGCTCCGGGTCGCCGATGGTGGCGGACAGGCCGATGCGCCGGGGGTTCACCCCCGCCAGGCGGCTCAGGCGCTCGATGAGGCACAGGGTCTGCCCGCCCCGGTCCCCCCGGAGGAGGGAGTGGACCTCGTCGATGACCACGAAGCGCAGGTTCCCGAAGAGCCCGGGGATGGCGGCGTGCTTGTGGAGCAGCATGGCCTCCAGGGACTCCGGGGTGATCTGGAGGATGCCGGAGGGGCGCTTCATGAGCCGCTCCTTGTGGCTCTGGGCCACGTCGCCGTGCCAGTGCCAGACGGGGATGTCCGCCTCGGCGCACAGGTCGTTGAGGCGGGAGAACTGGTCGTTGATGAGAGCCTTCAGGGGCCCGATGTAGATGCACCCCACGGAGGAGGGCGGGTCCTCGGAGAAAAGGGTGATGATGGGGAAGAACGCTGCCTCGGTCTTGCCGGAGGCGGTGGAGGCGGTTAAAAGCAGGTTGTCGTCCGTGCGGAAGATGGCCTCGGCGGCGGCAACCTGGATGGCCCGCAGGTTCTCCCAGCGGTTGCGGTAGATGTATTCCTGCACGAAGGGGGCGTAGCGGTTGAAGATGCTCATGGGGTGCTCCTTATTATGATCGTTTGATAAACTGGGATTCATAAACCTCGCTGGGCAACAATTACGGTATAGTTTTCCGTATCATATGTAACTCCTGTTTCTCTAAAACCATTTTTGTGCCAAAAATGTTCTGCCTGAGGATTCCCTTTTACCCAGCCGAGGCGGACATTCGCCATCCCAATACGGGCCAGATAAGCGCACAGGTCATTGATGATCCTGCTCCCTGTTCCAGTATTCTGTATGGACACATCCGTCATAAAAAATCCAATAAAAGCTGTTAATTCATCCGGATAGGCCATGATGAAATCCATCACAGCAATCAGTTTTTCCCCATCATAAAATCCCAGATAATACTTATCGCACATTTCCTTGTTGGGTGGGAGCGCATTCATATCATTCATAATGCTCTGTTCTGATACAAACGGGGGACAGTATTGATAGTATAAACTGTTTTTATGGCATAATGTGTATATTTCCGCTGCATCACCGGCACACATCTTTCGGACAAGATATTGATTTGAGAATAACGAAACATCCATTTCCCTTCTCCTCTCTAAACATTCAAATCCCGATTTATTGTCCCACACCCCAAGCAGTTACAGCTCAAACTCTGAGAACCGCTCCCCGGCGGACGCCTCCTGCACAGAGGGGGTGCAGCGGTCGAAGATGTCCGTGGGGTGCTCCTCATATCATCATATGAATTGCTTACTTATCAGCCCATATCCCCACACAGAAGGCTTCCCATCACCCTCGGAAATGAGCTTGTGAATCGTTTGTTGTTCTTCCCATCGCCTCTTGAAACTGTCTTTGCCCACACAGTACAATTCAATATGAATATTCTGGTTCACACGGACCAAATACAGTTTTCCGTCTTTTTGCTCAATATGTATCTTACCGGGAAGATATGTTCCTGTATATTTTTCGAGCTCTTCCGGCGGCAGAAAAATTTCCTCCGGTCTGCATGAAACAGGCGCTTGTTTATTATGCAGGATTGCCGCAATGCCATTCCCGAAACGATATTGATCCAAAGATTCCGTGTTCGATATAACGATAATGCAAAGATCTTCATCGAAATAATACTGGATATAGGCGGATACACCGGGCATATCTCCACCATGCGCATACCTGATCGTTCCATCTTCCTCGTGTCGCTCTAATCCATAGCAATAGTTGTTTCTATTTTCTGACAGATAAATCTCATAGGCATGTTCCGATATTATTTTCCGGTTTTTAAGGCATTCATACCATTTTTGCAGGTCATCACAATTCGTAACCAACGCACCAGCGCCAATGCTATACAAATTATTTGTATAAGGCGCTCTGACCAGCTTGCCATAATCGCGTATATAATTGCTCGCTTTATTTGGGATAATCGTCTGACCATCATCAAATACAGTATGGTTCATACCCAGCTTTGAAAAAATATTTTCCCGCAAAAATTCACCGTAGGTCTGTCCCGAGACTTGTTCAATGATCCATGCAAGCACATTATAATTGGAATTATTATATTCAAATTCTATCCCCGGCTTCCTGATCGGTTTCCTGATAATCCAGTTTCTGAAAAATTGTTCCTTATTATAAGGCTTTCTGTCCTCTCCCACATAAAAATCATCTTCAAAGTTATAATTATTATGCAGGCCCGACGTGTGCGACAACAGATGATGTACGGTTATTTCCGAAGGGATCCGTATGCTTGGGGGCAGATATTGATTTGCTTTTTCATCAAGCTGCAACAGTCCTTTATCATACAAAATCATAATCGCAAACGCTGTAAACTGTTTGGCGACAGAAGCAACCGTAAAGTTCGTCTCCATTGCATTTTTAGTGCCAAACTCAATGCTTGCGTATCCACGACAGGTTTCAAATATGGTTTCGCCGTTCTGTATAATTCTCACAACACCAGAAAAATCCCAATAATCCATTTCTGTGGTAATATAGTTATGCAGGCTTTTTGGGATTTTTGTCATAAGTCACGCAACCTCTCTGGGACAGCCTCCGTAATTCACGATCTACTTGACCCGATACATCATTTTCAGTCTCTGTGCCTCATTTGCATCAAAACCCAATTTTTCATAAAATGGTATTTTATCGGGCATTGCACAGAGCTCAACAAAAATATCGGTATCCTTGACCCCGTTGTCGTTGATAAATTTCAGCAATTCATTGATGAGCATACGGCCGATCCCTCTGCCCTGGTATTCGGGCCGCACAACAACGTCCTTGATATAGTAATTTAACCCCATATCTCCGATTACTCTTGCCATTGCTACAATGTTATCCTGGTCGAAAATAGATACCCGGAACAAGGTGTGCTCCATTGCAAGCCTCGTCTGCTCCAACGAAGGGCCCGGCCCCCACACTGTTTCCCATAACAAAACAAATTCTTCCGCGCTCAATTCATTGTATTTTATAAGCAATTCGTTCATATTGTGTTCTCCGACAAATACTGTTTTTAGTGGATACCAAAACACGGCGCCCACTTGCGAATTGGCAGCTATTCCGATGCAAACATGAACTTAAAGCCGCAAATTTTCGCCTCAAAGGTAAGGTCTCCCCAGCTTTGCGGTTGCAGTTTGCCGGTCAGAAAATCTTTGTGCCCTTGACAGGTATTCTCCATTTCGGATTCAGGTATTACCACATAAAACACAACGCCGCAGCCGATATATGGTGCAGCATTGTCCGGTACATACCCCTCCGTAATTCCCAATAGGAAATGATTGTCGAAGAGTGAAATCCCTACCAGGGGATCGCCGCTTTCAGGAGGTTGGGTGAAGTCAATAGACCAGCCAGCCTCACGGAAAGATTCGGCTGCTTGATATGGATTTTCGCAAGCAAGAATTGGTTTTATCATAGGAACCCCCTTATCGTCTCGCTCCCAAGCAACTACAGCTCAAACTCCGCAAACCGCTCCCCGGCGGACTCCTCCTGCACCGCATTCTGCGCATAGGCGAAATCCCCGCCGCCCAGCAGCTCCCGGACCTTGATGTCCGGATTCTGGTACACGATGTCCAGCACCTCGATAAAGTCCCGGATGACCTCCCGGGGGGTGATATGCCCGTCCGCGCCGATGCGTCCGAACTCGATCTCGATGAAGTCCGCCATGTCCCGCCCGGTGACGATCTGGGCGTACTCATACAGCCCCGCGTGGATGTCCGCCAGCTTCTCCACCAGGATCAGCATCTCCTCCGGCGTGAGGGGCTGGAGGCGGATCACCGGGGAGAGCAAGTCCTTGTGCTCCCCGGCGAAGCGCCCCTCCGCCAGCCGGGAACGCAGGGCCTCGTAGCTGTAGACGCCCCGGCGGGGGTCCTCCATGCACTGGGGCGTACCGCAGAGGATAATCCCCAGATGCCGGGCCTTGCCCTGCATGGTGTCGTTGTACATGGTCAGGATCTTCTCATAGTTGTACTGCCGGGTGACGGCGTTGGGAATCTTGTAGATGTTCACCAGCTCGTCGATGAGAATCAGCATCCCGGCATAGCCCGCCTGCTGGAGGAAGCAGGCAAAGAGCTTGAGGTACTCGTACCAGTCGTCGTCGGTAATGACGATGTTGACCCCCAGCTCCTGCCGGGCCTCGGTCTTGGTGGCGTACTCCCCCCGGAACCACTTGAGGACCTTCGCCTTCGTCTCGTCCTCCCCGGCCAGGTGGGAGCGGTAGTAGAGGGTCAGCAGCCGGGCGAAATCGAAGCCGTGGACCATCTCATTGAGGGAGCAGATCACGGCGGAGATCCGGCGCTCCACCAGCGCCGCCAGGCCCGGGTCCGTGACGCTCAGGCCGGATTCCGCCGCCGTCTCCTGCTGCACGCTGCTGATCCAGCGGTCCAGAATCAGGGACAGGGCCCCGCCCTCCGGCTTGGTCTTGGTGGACATGTTGCGGATGAGCTCCTTGTAGGTGGCCAGCCCCTGGCCCCGGGTGCCCTGGAGGCGTCGCTCCGGGGAGAGGTCCGCGTCCACCACCACAAAGTTCTTCGCCATCACGTAGTTCCGGATGGTCTGGAGCAGGAAGCTCTTGCCGCTGCCGTACCGCCCCACGATGAAGCGGAAGGACGCGCCGCCGTCGGCAATGACGTCCACGTCCCGCAGCAGGGCGTCGATCTCGGCCTTCCGGCCCACTGTGACATAGGGCAGCCCCACCCGGGGCACCACGCCGCCTTTCAGGGAGTTGATAAGGGTCTGGGCAATCCGTCTCGGTATTTTCATGGGCGTACCATCTCTTTCAAATCATCTATATAGTCCTCGACCACGCCGTCCTCCAGGACGGTGTCCCCGAAGATGTCGTACAGCTTCTCGTTGATCCCGTCCACCAGGACGGACAGCAGGTGTCCCTCCTCCTGCACCCACCCGGTGTCCCCGCCGTACAGCAGGCACCGGAGCAGCCGGACCTCTGTGGAACTCAGCGGCATGTCCCCTGACGCGGCGGGCTCCTCCGCAGGTTCCTCCTCCGGCAGAGCGGGGGCCTCCTCTTCCTCCACGATCAGCTTTTCCTGGGTGATGGCGGCGTCCTGCCGGATCCGGGTGAGCTGCGTGTAGTCGATTTCAACCTTTTTCTCCTCCGCGGCCTGCTTCTCCGCCAAAAGGGCCTGGATTTCCTCCCGAATAATCTTGAGGATCCACTTGGTGTCCAGCGCCGCCTTGACGGGATAGCGATAGGCAAACGCCTGGCGCATCTCCGCATCGATGGTCTTCAGCAGAGGGGTCAGCTTTTTACCGGAGTCCGGATACCAGACCCGCTTCCGCGCAAACCAGACGCCGTCATCACAGCAGCAAATGCACTGTTCATCCACAGCGTATTCGTAATGCCGCCGTTTCAGCGGGTCGCAGAACACCGCCGTCTCAAAGGGGCGGGCCCGGTACACACCGGCGTCACCGAAATACTGCTCCGTCAGCGATTTCTTGCATCGGGCGGCGTAGTGCGCCGACATCCGCCGCAGTACCCGGGCAATCACCTCGTCCATCTCCGCCCTGTAGGCCGCGTAAAACTTGGACCGCTCCAGCCACTGGGGGGAGAGCAGCCGCACCGCAGCGGCAATCTCCGCCGGTTCCCGGTTTTCCACGTCGTCCAGCGCGGCGACGCTCCGGTCGAGACGCACCTGGGTAGATTCCGCCAGCAGCGCCCGGTCCAGATCGTAGTAGATCACATAGTCTACCAGCCATTGCCGCAGATAGGGCAGGATCACATCGTCCAGCCGCCCGTAGGCATCCTGGAAATGCACCAGCTTCCGGTAGCCGTCCTCCGGGTCCTGGACTCCGGCCTGGTTGATGAGCTCATAGACATAGAGGAACGCAAAGGGCGTGGGCGCCCGCCGGACCTCTCCCCGCCGGACCTCCGTGCGCCAGGTGAAATAGCCCCGCAGCTCCTGGTCCGTCAAAGATTGGTAGGTGGGATAGTAGCAGCGGACGTTTCCCTGGTAGTCGTAGTCATCCTCGTAGTCCACCAGCAACCTGGCCTGCTGTAGGAAGATCCCCTCCCGGGACTGCCACCTCTGGTGGATACCGCTCTCCAGGGAACGGGCCGTGCGGAGAAGCGGGGGGAGTTTGACACTGCTCGGGGCCTCCCTGGGCCGGATGGCCTCGTCCTGAAACACCGTCTCGCGGAGCCATTCCGCCACGTTTTTCATCGACTTTACATCCACGGCTTCTTCCCTCTTTCGTTCAAACGTTCGGCTATATTATATAACAGGAGGGCCGGTCAAGTCAAGGGGCCGGGTGAAGATAGAAAGAGGACCGGGCGCGAAGCCCGGTCCTCTTTCTTGACAAAATCCGACATTTGTGCTATTATGACGGTGCCGCTTCTCGGTTTGAAGCGGCCAGAAGGGTATCTGTTACATACGGCGGTCAGCCCACTAATCCCCATGCGATATTCCAACAAGGGGGGAGGTGGTGCGGATGTGGAAAGAGAAGCTATTCAAGGCTGTCCTGACTGTGATTTTCGCGGTCGTGGCGGCTCTGCTGCTCACCATAGAAGCGTGTTGACCGCCCGGACGGAACCCGAGCGGTCAACTGTTTTTAGGTTGACATAGCGGGCTGACCGCCAGTAGCAGTGCCCTTCTGTTCTTATTATACCTGCACCTTGACGGTTTGTCAAGCATCAAAAACGGGGACCGGGCGAAAGCCCGGTCCTCTTTCTTGACAAAATCCAACATCTGTGCTAATATGACAGTGCCGCTCCTCGGTTTGAAGCGGCCAGAAGGGTATCTGTTACATACGGCGGTCAGCCCACTAATCCCCATGCGATATTCCAACAAGGGGGGAGGTGGTGCGGATGTGGAAAGAGAAGCTATTCAAGGCTGTCCTGACTGTGATTTTCGCGGTCGTGACGGCTCTGCTGCTCACCATAGAAGCGTGTTGACCGCCCGGACGGCCCCGAGCGGTCAACTTTTCAGTAGTTGACTTGATGGGCTGACCGCCAGTAGCAGTGCCCTTCTGTTTTTATTATACCTGCACCTTGACGGTTTGTCAAGCATCAAAAACGGGGACCGGGCGCGAAGCCCGGTCCCCTTCTGCTGTGTGATGGATTCTATCTTCGCGCTGTGAATTAGCCCAGCAGCTGGAGAACGCCCTGAGGCACCTGATTGGCCTGGGCCAACATGGCCTGAGCGGACTGCACCAGGATGTTGTTCTTGGTGTAGCTCATCATCTCTTCGGCGATGTCGGTGTCGCGGATGGTGGACTCGGCGTCCTGGATGTTCTCAGCCATCACGGACAGGTTGTTGGCAGTGTGCTCCAAGCGGTTCTGGATAGCGCCCAGGTCACCACGGACGGAGGACACGTAGTTGATGGCGTTCTTGATGACGTCAACCGCCTTGGCAGCGCCATCCTGGGTGCCGATGTCGATGTCGGCAATGGAGGTGGTCTCGCCGGTCTTCTCGTCGGTGAGCTTCATGGCGGATACGTGCATATCGCCCACGGAGACCTTCATCTGGTTGTAATCGTCGGAGGTGTCGCCGATCTGGAGGGTCAGGGGCTTGCCGCCCTTGGTAGCCTCGGAGACGACGTTCTCCTTCTCGTAGGAACCAGCGCCCACGAAGCCCAGGGACTTCTCAATACCTTCCTTGGTGCTCAGGTCGAAAATGGTATTGGGATTGTCCCGATACTCCTGAAGGGTATTGTTGTTATCCAGATCGCCGTGAGTCTTTTCCTCGGTGAGGGTGATGCGGCTACCGTCGTGGCCGACAGTCCAAACCTTGTTGCCCTTGGCAGCCTCGGTCAGGTTCTTAGCAATAGTAGCCAGGTCGCCGGAGGTGGCATCCACATACTTCATGTTGGTGCCAACGGTCTGGCCGACCTTTTTCTCATCGGTGGTAAAGATGAACTCGTCCTCACCAATCTTGATGGAAGCGCCGTCCTTGACCATATCCTCGGTCAGGTCGAAGAAGGTGCTGGCCAGACGGTCCGCACCGCCAGCGGTGACGTTCTTGATGTTGGTGGTGGACACGTTGAAGTCGCCATGTGCGCCCTCAGTGATGCCCTCCATCTTGCCGCCCTCAGCGCCTTCCTCTACAACGTCAATCTGAAGGTCGGTGAGCTTGGTGGGAGCGGCGTATTTGTTGAAGGCAATGGCGTTAGTAGCAGCGTCAGCGGGGGTTCCTGCGGCCTGAGCGGTCAAAGTCAGAGTATTACCGTCCAGGGTAGCAATATAGTCACCTACCTTGATGCCCCGCTCACCGGCGGCACTCAGCTTGTTGTAATCAAGGTCAATTGTACCATTAGCCGTCGTCACCGTAGCCTGCCCCAAATTGGCATCATTCCAGCCCGTGACGTCATAGGTCCAGACATCCTTAACAGCATCCTTACCTTCGCTGCCAGTAACTGCGGTTGTGTTCGCGGGAGCAGTTTTGGGACCCTCACTACCAATCGCACCCGCAGTCTTGGCTTCAAAGTCAATGCCGTCCTTAGCTGCATTAAGCTTGGCAGTCCAATCAGTATTAGCGGCATCAGCATTATAGGCTGTAAGGAAATCGGTCAAAACTGCTTCCAAAGTGTCAACAGCGGTCACGTTGTCAGCAGTCAGCGCATACTGATACCCGCCAATTGTAATTTTATCCCCCTCTGCAGGCGTTGCACCAACAAGCGCCTCCTTGTCTGCATAAGCGCCAGTCGTATACGTGGCCTTAGTAGCCGCCGCAGCAACAGATGTTTGATTCCCAGTGACACCCGTAGCAGCCTCAACCTTCTTATAAGAAACGGTCGGGGTGTTCATCTTGCCAGCCTCTTTGGCTGTCAGAGTGACCTTACCGCCATCCTCCGTGACCTTGTAGTCATCCAGGATGCCTTCCTTCTCCATATCCTTGAAGACCTGAGCCCATGTCTGAGCAACAGGAGCAGCGCCAGCAGCAGCGGTGTTCTTGATGGTATAACTCTGACCGTTGATGGTCACAACACCGCCAACACTGGTCGTTCCCAAATCAGCAGCCTGGAAGGTGAACTCCGCCTTCTTGGGCTCGATCTGACCGCTGATATTGACGGTCATGGACCCGTTGATCTCATCGGCCTTGCTGGCGGGAGCCTTCTGCTGGGTGAAGGTCAGGCGGGAGGTATTCTCAGCGCCCGCTTCCACCTTGAAGGTCTGGCCGTTGATCTGCATACCGTCCAGGGTGTCCACTTTCTTGCCGTCCACGGTGATCTCATAGCCGTTGGCGCCCAGGAAAGCGTTGACCAGATCGGCGCCCTCCACCTTGCCGTGGTCCTCGGTGGCTTTCAGGGTGATCTCGGTGTCGCCCATCTTCATGGTCATGGTGTTGCCCTTGCCGCCCTCAAACTTGAAGTTGTGCAGGTCCACGCTGAAGATGGTGCCAGCATCACCGTTGGCCTCGTTGTGCAGCACGGTATTGGTGCCCAGCACCTGGCCGACCTCAGCCAGTTTGCCGCTCTCGAAGGTCAGAGCGTTCTCCTTGGTGGGATCAACGGTAACCGTCTCGGTCACAGCGTCAGCGGCCTTGATGGTCTCATCCAGGGAGCCGTCCAGGAGCTTGATGCCGTTGAAGTTGGCGGAATCCGCAATGCGGTTGATTTCAGTCTTGAGGTTGTCAACTTCCTTCTGGAGGTTGGCGCGGTCCACCTCGTTGTCATAGGTGCCGTTGGCGGACTGGGTGGCCAGGTAGTCCATGCGGTTGAGCATGTCCTGGATCTCCTGCATGGCGCCCTCGGCGGTCTTCACCAGGGAGATGCCGTCCTTGACGTTCTTCTGGGCGGCGTTCAGACCGGTGATCTGCGCGCGCATCTTCTCGGAAATAGCCAGACCGGCGGCATCGTCACCGGCGCGGTTGATCTTGTAGCCGGAGGACAGTTTCTCCAGGTTGCGGGAAACGGCGCTGGTGTTGTTGTTGTAGTTGCGGTAGGCGTTCATCGCCATAATGTTGTGCTGAATCCTCATTCTAATTGACTCCTTCCAATTATCATGAATTAAGTTGTAGGTCCGCTGCGCCGGAACATCCTTTTCCAGCGCGTGGGTTTTGCGCCATTCCGTTCAAGCTCCGTGGCCTTTGGTCACAAGAACAGTCCGGCGCGGTATCTATTCCAACCGGTTCGCGAAACCGGGTGAAACCTTGTCAAGGTACGGGAAAGCCCTTTACTGCTTCGCCGCCAGGTCCTCCTCTCAAGCCAGACGAACACATTCTATGCTTTCTGTACGCTTGCTGTCCGCTGCATTCATCTGTTATATCGGCTCTACTTTCCAAAAGATTATACCTCAGAAGGAAAAATTTTGCGCGGATTTTGTTGGTCAAAATTTTCCGGTCATATTCCATACTATATGGTCAGCCGCTATAATACCGACATTCCACTTGGAACCAGAGATAAATAAAGAGAGGGAGGTCAACGGAAATGTCGGGCATTATGTATGGATACGCCCGCGTGTCCACGCGGGCCCAGAAGGAGGACCGCCAGCTGGTGGCCCTGCGGGAGTTCGGCGTGGCAGAGGAGCGCATCACCGTGGAAAAGCAGTCGGGGAAGGATTTCAACCGCCCGCTGTATCAGGAGCTGGCCCAGGCCCTTTGTTCAGGGGACGTGCTGGTCGTCAAGAGCATCGACCGCCTGGGCCGGAACTACGACGACATTCTTGAGCAGTGGGCCTACATCACGAAGACCAAGCGGGCGTCCATCGTCGTGCTGGACATGCCCCTGCTGGACACCCGGGAGGGCCGGGATCTGACCGGGACGCTGGTGGCGGACATCGTGCTCCAGCTCCTCAGCTACGTGGCGCAGACGGAACGGGAATTTATCCACCAGCGGCAGGCGGAGGGAATCGCGGCGGCGCTGGAGCGGGGCGTCCGCTTCGGGCCCAAGCGTATCCCCATGCCGGAGGGCTTCGAGGAGCTGGCCCGGGCGTGGTGGAACGGGTCTGTCACCGCCACGGACGCGGGAAGGCAGCTGGGCGTCTCCCGGAAGACCTTCACGCGCCGCGCCGGCGAGTGGGGCGAGAGGGCGGGACTCGCGGAGGCAGCCGGTGAGGCAGATTCTCAGCAAAATCCCAACGACACGTTGCGAAACGGTAAAATTTGTGATAGAATACGGGGAAATCCATCGCAACCACACCACGGAGGAGGACAGCAACCATGTATGAACTGATCCAGGCTTCGGAGCGGAGCTACTATATCCAGAGCCCGGCGAAAATCGGGCTGGTGCGCCTGGAGGGCGGAGAGGTCTGCCTGATCGACAGCGGCAGCGACAAGGACGCGGGGCGGAAGGTCCGGCAGGTCCTGGAGCGGAACGGCTGGCATCTGACGGCCATCTACAACACCCACTCCAACGCCGACCACATCGGCGGCAACAAGTATTTGCAGAGCCAGACCGGGTGCAAGCTCTACGCGCCGGGGCTCGAATGCGCCTTCACCCGGTATCCGGTTCTGGAACCGTCCTTCTTGTACGGCGGCTATCCCTGTAAGGAGCTGCGGCACAAATTTCTGATGGCCCAGGAGAGCGACGTCCGGGAGCTGACCGCCGCCTGTCTGCCGGAGGGATTTTCCATGCTCCCCCTGCCGGGGCACTTCTTCGACATGGTGGGCTTCCGGACGCCGGACGACGTGGTCTACCTGGCGGACTGCCTGTCCAGCCGGGAGACACTGGACAAGTACCAGATCTGCTTTCTCTACGATGCGGCCGCCTATCTGGACACCCTGGAGATGGTGAAAACCTTACAGGCCAAGTGGTTCATCCCGGCCCACGCCGAGGCGGCGGAGGACGTGTCCGCGCTGGCGCAGTACAACATCCACAAGGTGCAGGAAATCGCGGAGCGGATCACCGCCCTCTGTCTGGAACCCCTGTGCTTCGAGGACATCCTGCAAAGACTGTTTGCCGACTTCGGACTGACCATGAATTTTGAACAGTACGTCCTGGTGGGCAGCACCGTCCGTTCCTACCTGGCGTGGCTGAAGGATACCGGCAGGCTGAACGCCGTTTTTGAGGACAACAAGCTGCTCTGGCAGCGGGTATAGACACATCAACAAACAATCCTTAGGAGGGAATGATTTCCATGGAAAACAACAACAGACCCAGAGGCCGTGAAAAGCACATCACCGGCTCCGGCAAGACCGTACACAAGCGGGGCGAGGGCCTGGGGACCGGGCCGGTAGGCGACGCCGGTGGGTACGCGGACCGCAAGCAGGAGCAGTCCCCTGGCGCAAGGAGCGCCGGGACCCGCGGGGGCGGCGGCATGAAGCTGATCCTCCTGCTCCTGGTTCTCCTGCTGGGCGGCGGAGGAGGCGGACTCCTCACCATGCTGGGCGGACAGCAGTCCCAGACGCCCTCTACAGGGCTCCAGCAATCCCAGCCGCCCCAGCAGACGGCCCCGTCCCAGAGCGGCGGGAGCATGGTGGATTGGGGGCAGCTGACGAGCGGTCTGGGCGGCAGCAGCGTCTCCTCCGGCTGGGACGGCGGGGCCAACACGGGCAAGCTCAACGCCTCCGTGGCCCCCGGCGCCCGGGAGAAATACACCGCGCTGCTGGGTAACGGAAGGGACACGGCCACCATCATGGTCTACATGTGCGGCACGGACCTGGAGTCCCGCAGCGGCATGGGCACCTCCGACCTCCAGGAGATGCTGAACGCAAGGTTCGGCAGCAACATCAACCTGCTGGTCTACACCGGGGGCTGCAAGGCGTGGAAGAACAGCGTGGTCAGCAGCACCACCAACCAGATCTGGCAGGTCAAGGGCGGCCAGATGGTCTGCCTGGAGAAGGACCTGGGCGGCGTCCCCATGACGGACCCCGGGACCCTGTCGGGCTACATCCGGTGGTGCGTCAAAAACTTCCCGGCCAGCCGGTATGAGCTGATCCTCTGGGACCACGGCGGAGGCTCCGTCAGCGGCTATGGCTACGACGAGAAATTCGCCTCCAGCGGCTCCATGGACCTGGCCGGTCTGGACAAGGCCCTCCAGGACGCGGGGGTGAAGTTCGACTTCATCGGCTTTGACGCCTGCCTCATGGCCACGGCGGAGACCGCCCTGACCATGGCGCAGTACGCCGACTACCTCATTGCCTCCGAGGAGACCGAGCCGGGGGTGGGCTGGTACTACACCGACTGGCTCACCGCCTTTGGCAAGGACCCCTCCATGCCCACCATCCAGGTGGGGCAGAAAATCGTGGACACCTTCGTGGATGTCTGCGCCCAGAAGTGCCGGGGCCAGGATACCACCCTGTCCGTAGTGGACCTGGCGGAGCTGGAGGTCACCCTGCCCGATGCGCTCTCGGACTTCGCCCGTTCCACGGCGGAGCTGATCCAGGATAAGCAGTACCAGACCGTCTCCAACGCCCGCAACGGGGCCCGGGAGTTCGCCCGGTCCAGCAAAATCGACCAGGTGGACCTGGTCCATCTGGCCAAAAACCTGGGCACCCAGGAGGGCAAGGCCCTGGAGAAGGTCCTGCTGGACGCGGTGAAATACAACCGCACCTCCTCCAGCATGACCAACGCCTACGGCCTGTCCATCTACTTCCCCTACCGGAAGGCGTCCACCGTAGACCGGGCCGTCTCCACCTACCGGCAGATCGGCATGGATGAGTCGTACACCAAGTGCATCCGGCAGTTCGCCAGTCTGGCCGTCAGCGGACAGGCGGCCTCCGGCGGCACAGCCTCCCCCCTGCCCTCCCTGCTGGGGGCCGTCCTGGGCGGGAGTGCAGGCGGCGGCGGAGACATGGTATCCTCCCTGCTGGGGGCCTTCCTGGGCGGGGGCTTCGACCGGGTGGCCGGACTGACCGCGGACAACACCGAATTTTTGAGCGACCGGGCCATGAGCGAGGAGGACACCGTGCAGTACCTGACGGAGAACCGCTTCCCGGACGAGGCGCTGGTCTGGCAGAATAACGAGGACGGGTTCCCCGCGCTGCGGCTGAACGAGGCGCAGTGGGGGCTTGTCCAGGACCTGGATCAGAACCTCTTCTACGACGACGGCGAGGGCTACATCGACCTGGGGCTGGACAACTCATTCTGGATCGAGGAGGACTGCCTGGTGGGCGTGAGGGAAAACACCGCCCTGGCCATCAACGACCAGCCGGTGGCCTACTACCGCACCTCCACCGTGGACGACGGGACCACCTATTTCATCACCGGACGGGTGCCGGTGCTGTACAACGGCGTGTACTCCGAGCTACTCCTGGAGTTCAGCGGCGAGCGGAACATCGGCCATGTGGTTGGCGTGCGCACGGTCTACCGCGACGGGGAGACCGGCACCGTGGCGAAAAACCAGTACGAGATCCAGGCCGGGGACGTGATCGAGTTCGTCTGCGACTACTACAGCTACGACGGGGACTATCAGGACAGCTACCTGCTGGGCGAGCCACTGACCGTCGGCGAGGAGGGCCTGACCGTCAGCGACGTCGTCCTGGAGGGCCGCACGCAGGTCACCTACCGCTTCACCGATCTGTTCGGCCAGCACCACTGGACCCCTCCGGTTCCGGAGGCGTAGCTGTCCCCTAAAGCATTATTAAAAGTTTTGTCCACCTTTTCAACGGTGGCAGGGTCCAGGGGCAGAGCCCCTGGCCGCCCTCGCAAGGGCGGAATCCCCAAAAGCCGCGCTCAAAAAAATCCTGCAAAGAGAAAAACCCCAAAACCGCGCGGCAAACAGCGCCGGGAGTTCCCATCAACTCCTGATTCGCACTATATATGCAAAAAACCGGGCGTTCCCTGTGGGAACGCCCGGTTTTTGCACTTTATACCGTATAGACGTACTCGCCGTTCTTCTCGTTGATGCCGTAGAAGTCCGCGAAGGTCAGGCGGAAGATCTTGTCCTTCTTGTCGCTCACGTCGATGCCGTTCTTGATGAGGTGCAAGTACAGCCCGTGGTTGGAGATGTCCCCCAGGGACAGATACCCGGTGAGCTTGCCGTCGGTGATGATGGCCTTCTTGTACTCCTTGGGCGTCTTGTGGACAATCACGTCCGCCCCCTCGGTCAGGTCCATCCGGCCTACGCTCAGCATGGTCACGCCAAAGAAATTGCTGGTATTCTTGAAGGGATAGGGCTTCTCGTACACCGTGTCGATGCCCGCCATATTCTCCGCCGCGGCCTTGCCCTGGGCCATGGCGTCCGGCCACACGCCGGAGAGGCCCGTGCAGTCCCCCGCCGCATACACGTCCGGGGCGGAGGTCCGCAGGTGGTCGTCCACCTCGATGGCCCGCTCGGCCTTGATGCCGCTGGCCTGGGCGATCTGGATCCTGGGCCGCACACCGGCGGCCATGATGATGAAGTCGCAGGGCACGTGCTCCCCGGTGGAGAGGATGACCTCCGTGATATTTCCCTGGCCGTCCACCACCGCGTCCGTGGCCCCGATCCCCAGCAGGAACCGGCAGCCGTGGTCCTCGAAGACCTTCTGGTACACGCTGGCGGCGTAGTCGTCCGTCTGGAGGGGCATTACCCGGGGGGCCATTTCGGCAATGGTGATCTCCTCCGCTCCCCGGTGGCACAGCGCGGAGGCCGCGTCCAGGCCCACCAGGCCGGAGCCCACGATGAACACCCGCTTGCCCCTGGCGAAAGCCTCGTCGATCTTCAGCGCGTCGCTGAGGTCCCGGAAGCCGAATACGTTGGGGGCCTCCCGGAAGTGGGGGATGGGCGGGATGAAGAACCCGGAGCCGGTGGCGATGAGCAGCTTGTCGTAGGGGGTGCTGTAGTCCTCGCCGTAGTAAACCAGCTTGGCCTCCGTGTCGATCCTGCTGACCGTCTGGCAGGGGATGTGGTAGATGTCCTTCTCCTCGAAGAAATTCTGTCCTACAAAGTTGATGCCCTCAATGGTCCGCTCATGTCCCAAGAACTTGTGGAGCATACAGCGGGAGTGGACGTGCTCGTCAATGGAAATGACGGTTACGATGTCGTTGGGGCGGAACTCCCGGAGGACCTGGGCGGCGCTGATACCGGCTGCGCCTGCGCCGATGATGACAAATCGCTCCATGGTCACACCTCCCTCACTTCGATGGCCTTCTTGGGGCAGGCCCGCACGCAGGCGGGGCCCTCCTCCAGATGGACGCAGAAGTCGCACTTCACCATCCGCGTCCGGTCCGGCGTGATGGCCGGAACGCCGTAGCGGCAGTTCATCACGCACATATAACATGCCGCACATTTGTCCCCGTTATACTCCACCAGGCCGGTTTCCATATTTTTCTCCAGCGCGCCGCTCATGCAGGCCCCCGCACAGTCGGGGATGTCGCAGTGGCGGCAAAAGATGGGGCTGTAGCCCCCATGGCCGTCGGAGACGATCCGGTTCCGGGACTGGGTGGCGGGGTCGGTGAGGTCCAGGGCGTAGATGGCCTGCCGGATTTCCGCCAGGGTCCCCTTCCGGGGCGTCATGTCCTGGTGGGAGGCCATGCAGGCCAAGGTGCAGTTCTTGCACCCGTCGCACTTGGCGGGATCAATAAAAATTCGTTTCATCTTCTCGCGCCTCCCTCAAATGTGCAGGGCCTTGCGCTTCTCCTCGATGATGGCCTCCAGGGTGTTGGCCGCGCTCCTGCCGTCGCCGTCCACGATGACCCGTCCGCCGGTGAGGCCCACCATGTCCTCGGTCAGCACCTTCGTCACCAGCTTGCTGCCGGTGATGAAGGGCGGCACCCCCAGGTGCAGGGGCAGTCCCAGGGCCAGGGCGAAGGCGCCGTCGGCCAGCGCCTGCTCCTCCAGCCACTGGGCGGCGGAGAGGACCAGGGGCAGCTGGGGCAGGTCCACGCCCAGCTCCTCGGCGATCTCGGTGGCTACGATCTCCAACCGGCCGATGGCGAGGCACGGACCGAAGTTCAGCACCGGGGGGATCCCCAGCTGCTTGCACACGGCCCTGAGGTTGGGCCCGGCCAGCTCGGCGGCCTCGGGGGTCATGAGCCCGATGTTCTCCAGTCCGCCGGAGGAGCACCCCGCCGTCAGTACCAGGATGTCCTTGGCGATCAGCTCGCGGGTGAGCTCTGCGGTCAGCGTGTCGTGACCATAGGCCACGCTGGAGCAGCCCACCACACCCGCCAGGCCCTTGATCTGACCGGAGACAATGAGATCGATGAGGGGCTTCCAGCTGCCGCCCAGGAAGGCCTTCAGGCTCCCCTCGCTGACGCCGGTGAGG
>CAJUPS010000035.1 GCA_910588045.1 uncultured Oscillospiraceae bacterium
ATCGCTATTTTGTTAATTTAGCATAACTTCCTCGTTTTTTCAAACAAGCCCTAGTTGTTTTTCTTTTCCTATGTTGGAAATTTGCCTATAGTCCAATTTATAATTGGATGAGCAGTACAACAGATTGGGCGAACACCTTATTAAACATTATTAGCAGTGGGATAATTTTGATGCCAACCTCACTCATATATTATTTGGGGGTTGTCACCTTGTTTGGATCACCCTATAAGCTGGCAGAGTTATTTTGTCACCTTCGAGATATGGTTGTCCAGCATAAACTAGAAAAGTATATCTTGAAGAATGACTTTCCATCTAGATATAGCCATATTAACCTAAAATACCAACTTCAATGCACAAATGAAGATTATGATGTTGGGCAAAAGCAACTCGTGGAACTGCGACAGCGTTTAAAAGAATTTAGCACTTGATGGCTCGTTTGGACGAAAAATCCGTCTGATTGGGGTAAAGTTTTTCTTAAAACCAGGGAGAGGGCGGAGATTATTCCGCCCTCTTTACTAATTCAACCAAAACCAATCTATTGTTTTTGGAGTAAGGATACACACCGCAAATAATCCGTTTCTGCACATCAATTGCAGCCAGCGTTTGTTCCAATAGTCATTCCCAGATTCTTTATCACACTACGAATTGAACCTAGCATTTTCTCTGATATACCTTCCTGCACCCCATCTTTCAGGGTATCTTCCGCAACATGGTAGTCATGGATCTCCATGATCTTCTCCTAATCGAATAAAGTCACAATAATCTCTGCCACCTCTTTCTGGCAGGTCACTAAAGAAAGCGCTAACACATTTCTTTACAATACATCGATGCAGCATCTCCTTGATGGCTTTTCGGTTGCGCCCGTACTTCTTCTGCTCCTCATCCGATATTTTGCAGAATCGAACGTACTGATCAACAATATCACCGGTTCCGTTTCCGCGTAGCACTTTGACTTCTACGTCCGCAGGGCCCGGCCTTTCATACAGATTCGAGAGATGTACCACTCCCCGCATATCCATGCGATTGCTGGTAAAGACGGCATACAGCTCTGGGCAAAGGATGGTTGGCGTGTGGTTGATTTTTTGAAACGTAGGTTTGTATTTTTAAATCGACCACACATCCTTTTTGCTACGTGGAAGTAGCACAGAAAGAAGTAAAATAAGTTACACAAAAAGAAAAGAGGCAGGCTTTCCAATTCATCATAGACTTTTGAAACAATTATCCACCAAAAGCAACCTTCATTGAAGAGGCACAAAAGGGCGCAGCCCTGTCAATGGACGAAGTTCAACGTCTGGACAGAACCACCTTTTTGCCTGAGGATGATAATATCTATACCATCTCCACAGCGAATAGCGCACCCGCGCCGTCGGTATGGACAAAGAGAATATTCTCGTCCTGGTCAAAGGCCTCCTGTTCCAGGCAGGAAAAGTTTGGCCCCCAAAGTCAGGCCCGCATAGGTACCGCCGGAACCGGTAGCACTGATGACTGCGTCGAAGGTGATACCCAGCTCTTGGGCCTGATTGGAAATTTCTTTCGCGCAGTTGATATATCCAAGACTGCCCAAAGGAACCGATCCTCCCACAGGAATGGCATAGGGTATGTGACCCTGAGTACGGAGCTGCTCCATGATCCGCTCCATCTCCGCATAGACATCATCATAACTGTCAGTATCCACCAGGCGGATCTCAGCGCTGAAGATACCGTCCAGGATCAAGTTGCCGCCAGTGAGCTCTCCCTGCTTTTTCAGCACCAGAATGCTTTTCATACCCAACTGTCCGGCACAGGCGGCGGTGAGCATAGCGTGGTTAGACTGGGGACCACTGGCGGTGAGGATAACATCTGCCCCCTTGATTCTTGGCATCTGCCAGAAGAAACTCCAGCTTGCGAACCTTGTTGCCACCCAAGGCCACGCCTGTCATATCGTCCCGCTTGATGTAAATATTTTTTCCAATCTCCCGGCTCGGGTTTTCTAGCTTATACAGGGGTGTGGGCAGCTGAGCAAAAGGAATGCAGGGGAAATCAATAATTTGTTTCATAAGAGCGCCTCCTTTGACTGTTCAGATCATTATACGCAGGAATTCCAGGAAAAAGAGTTTCCTAGATGGTGATAGCATTTTAATGGTTTTCACAGTGCAATTTAATCGTTGGATTCATTTTGACCATTCAACTTTCGAAAGCTATCCAGCCGCAGTTCCCGCCTGAGTTCCTCTTCGGTAGGCAGATATGTGAAATATTTTGAAGCAAAGATCTGACTGTTATCTTCCGGAAGGGTATACTTGATCACCGCATCATTCTTGTCAGCGCAGAGCACGATACCAATGGGCTGCGTGTCGCCCTCATTCATCAGTTCACGAGTATAGTAGTTGACATACATCTGCATCTGACCAATGTCCTGGTGAGTCAGCTTTCCGGTTTTGAGGTCGATCAGGACAAAGCATTTTAGAATGTAATTGTAAAATACCAAGTCGATAAAAAAGTCCTGTCCATCTAAAGTGAACCGCTTCTGTCTGGCGACAAAGGAGAAGCCGCGTCCCAACTCCAATAGGAATTGTTGTAAATGGTCGATCAAGGCTTGTTCTAGGTTGCTCTCATAGACGTGGGTATCCGGCTTGATCTGAAGGAACTCCATCACATAGGGATCTTTGATGACCTTTTCATATTCCGGTTTTGGCGCTGTTGTTTGTATCTCGGCAGCCACAGAAGCCTTGTCCTGACTGGCCAGCAGCCGTTGATAGAACATCGTGTGAATCTGCCGCTCTAGCTGGCGTGAACTCCAGCCGGATTTGGCGCATTCCTCCAGATAAAACTGGCGGGCTTGATCATCTTGCACACGCATGAGCAACCGGTAATGCGTCCAACTCAATTCGCTACGCAGTGCGTTGCGTTTTGGAAACATGCAAAAAAACTGTCGCATATTCCGTAAGTTAGCAGCAGAAAAGCCTGTCCCAAACTCGGTGGTCAAACGCTCAGCAAGGTACTGCAACAGCCGCTTTCCATACCCGGCCCTGTCATTTTCTCCGCAGGCTTTATAGACCTGTTCACCGATTTCATGATAGGCAAACACCATGGCGGTATTGACGGTAGCTGCGACCTTATTTTGGGCTGTGATGATACACCCACGAATAGCCGAGTATGTTTCTTCTGCACCATATGCCAATTGCTCCTGCTGATTTGTAAGTTCGTCCATCATCTGCCTCCCGAAAATGGTTAAAGTGATTATTGATAAACAGATTATATCACACTCATGATCGTTTCACAACCTATAGCGGTTAGAAAACACTTGCTTCAAAAGCATCATCCAGCGCTTCCGTAAACGATGCAACCCATGCCGGTGTATCGTTCTCTGCCCGTGCTCCAAATTCCATTGTTACCCTGGTGGTTTCATGCAATTTGCGTACTACCAATACAGCACCAGAGATATTTCCACCTGCCAACAGTTCCTGCACTAATTCATTGAATACTGCCAAAATATATTTGCCGCCCTCCATGTCTAAGAGTACTTGAGAAATTTCTGCTGCACTGTTGATTGCTAGTTCATACTGCTTCGCTGTTGTTTCCATACGATCCTTCCTTTCACAAAATTCGTGACCTCCGGGTTTTTGCACCGAAGATTTTTGACCAAAATTTTCAAACTGCTGATGCTTATCCGATGCTTATGGGGTGAGAATAGAGAGACTGGATGCAAAAACAGTCTCATTCAGTCTCATAACGTGAGAATTATGAGACAAATGAGACTGCTTTTTACCAGAGAGACGATCCTCATCGTCCTCATAACCCGGAGGTCGTAGGTTCAAGTCCTACCGCCGCAACCATCTAAGGACGGTTATTCTGATACAATGCGTATCGGGATTACCGTCCTTGATTTTGCTCAAAATCACCGAAAATGGCTGTTTTTCTAACATTTTTAAGAAAAGGCCCACCATTGTCTGGATAAATTTTCAGACCAGCGGTGGGCCTTTTTGCATTTTTGGGGCTTTAGAGAGGGAGTTATCGTGGATTTATTGGGTATCGTGCTTTTATTGGGTCTATCGTTACACTGGTTAAGAGCGGCCATCTTTTCTCGCATATCAATAACAGAAGAGCATTTTTCGTATCTACAGAAATATTTTCTAAATCCTCTTGACAAATATCCCATTTCGGATTTATAATAAATGCAAACATCCGAACATGGACTTCACAGGAGGTGCAATAGATGAACGAGGGCCTTAGAGAACATATCAACACAATCAACCAGCGAATCAAAGAACTCAATTCTCTCTACCGTGTTGCGGCCTGCAAGTCTGAAATTCCTGATGGCGAGGTCTGTATCTGGTCGATTCTGCTTCACTCAAAAGAGGAATATTCTCAGCAGGACCTCAGCGATATACTGTCCTTGCCGAAGCAGACTGTCAACTCATTGATTTCCAATTTTGTCAAAAAGGGATTTGCGACTTTGGAGCATATTCCGGGAACACGCAACCAAAAAGTGATCCGGTTGACAGATGCGGGGATTCAATACGGCGAGAGCAATGTCGAGTGGATTTTTGAGGCGGAGCAGCGGGCCATGGAGGAAAGTGATCCCCAGGAGATACAGGCAATGATTTCTCTAATGGAAAAGTATATTTTGCGGTTCAGAGCTGAAATTGACAACAGGCAGCCTGGAGGTACACATGGAAAAAGCGGATAATACGGATTTCATAATTTTCGATGTTGGTGAGATGCAGTATGCGATCCCCATTGAATATATCGCGTTTGTCGTTATGGCCATGGAACAGTTTCCATCGTGCATCCCACCAAGAATGCCTGCCTATGTGAAGTGTGTTATGCGGATGGGACAAGAATTAGTTCCTATTGTGGACTTAACACAGGTTCCGGGATATAGCACTTCCAATCATCGGGCTGCATCATACCCATTGGTACTGATCGTGAGTCATCGGGGCAGGCAAATCGGGCTGTTGACTGACCGTATCACAATACAATCGGTAGAGGCCGAGGTAGTCGAGAGAACGATTATCCAACACCGTTTGGTAAATTCCAAGGGAACGCATTTTGTCCAATTTGATATTGAAAAGTTTTATAATCAGTTAGAGGCTGGACAAGTCTGATTCATAGCTCACATTCTATCAGTGGAGGCGATATTTTGCGTGTCATATCGGGAATGGCAAAAGGCCACCCTCTGATCGCGCCGAAAGGAATGGATACGAGGCCCATCACCGCAAGGATCAAGGAAGCGTTGTTCAGCATCTGGCAAATGCGGATCGCTGGCGCCCGCTTCCTTGATTTATTTGCGGGCAGCGGGAGTATCGGAATTGAGGCGCTGAGTCGGGGCGCGGAAAAGGTGCTTTTTGTGGAGCAGAGCCGAAAGGCTGTCGAAATTATAAAGAGAAATCTTGTAGCGTGTCATTTGGAGACAGGGTATGAAATTTATCGGGACGATGTATTTAGACGATTGCCGAGGCTGGCAGAGGCCGGGGAAGTATTTGATCTTATCTATTTGGACCCGCCATTTACAGTAAAAGGAATATTTGCTCTGGTAATGGAATCCCTCTCCAACGCAGCGATTCTCGCCCATAACGGGATGGTTGCAATCAGAACCCCCAGGGAAATAGGGCTACCAGATCAAATCATTAACCTAACAAAAACTAAGATAAAGCAGTATGGAATATCCTGTGTTCATTTTTTCAGCAATGTGGAGGACGCAACATGATTTCAGAGTTTATTTGTCTGGAGATGATAAAGCGTTCATCTGAGGACACGATATACCGATGCAGTTTGCCTGACCCGGATATAGAGCATGAGGATAGTATGGTCTTGTGCGGCTATGTTCAGTTTTTCCGGGATTTTGATACGATGGGTGCTACAATCAAAATCGAACTGTTGAGCAACTTTAGGGAACTATGTGCTGGCGACATTTATCAACGAAAGCAGTTTGTTTCCACGATTCTGGACCTCATCAGGCGCGATACATATTTTGAAGAAAACGATGTCAGGATCATATTGTACGACTTCAAGGGCAGCTTTATCGGGAAGCTCCATGATCTTTAGAAGCGGAGGTAATCATGAATAAAAAAGAGCTGCCAAAAATTATTGTGATTACTGGAACTAATGTGTCCGGTAAAAGTGCGCTGGGGATCGAGCTGGCAAAAAAATATAATGGCGAGATCATATCGGCGGATTCCAGACAAGTCTTTAAGGGATTTGATTTATGCTGTGGGAAGGTGACAAAGCAGGAGCGGGAAGCCGTCCCGCATCACCTCCTTGATGTCTGCCAGATCGGAGAATCTTATTCTGCCGCCGACTATCAGAAGGACGTGTATGCTGTTGTTCCACAGATTATACAGCGGGGCCATATTCCCTTTATTGTCGGCGGGACAGGGCTATACATATCTTCGGTGGTACATGGCTATACCTTCAAAGAGGAAGCGTTTGACGCGGCGTTTCGGAAAGAATTGGAGGAAAAAACTCTGGAAGAATTACAAGAAATGCTGCCAGCCAACGGGCTTGCTTATTTGAGCAACAATCCCTCTGACGCGAATAACAAAAGGCGCGTTATAAGAGTTTTAGAGAGAATCCGAAACGGTGAAGATTTACAGCCGCACAATCATCCCCGGTTCTCGGCCTTGCAGTTAGGTATCCGATGGGAAAAGGAAGTTCTGGGCCACCGCATTGATGAAAGGCTTTCCTTACGGCTTGAGCAGGGGATGCTTGAGGAAGTCAGGCAATATTTGAGTGCTGGCGGAAACCCCGAACACTTATACCGGCTCGGGCTGGAATACCGATATATCACATGGTATCTTGCCGGAAAATATGATTCCTTTGAAACTTTCTATTATGAGTTGTCCCATGCAATCAAGCAGTTTGCCAAGCGGCAGGTCACTTGGTTCAAGCGGGATCAGTCGGTTCACTGGCTTGATATGCAAAGCGTCCCTTTGATCCAGGCCAGTCAGTTGATTGATGCGTTTCTGTGCGATACTGCTTTGAATATACCGCCTTGATAGGCCGAGGCAAAGTGGAAGGCCCCATTGATTCATTGCTGGCAGCGGGCCTCTGCTTCCATAAAATCCGAATTGGGATATTTGTGGAAATTGGCTGCCAGTTTGTGATACAGCAGAATAAATATGCAAAAGTCAAGAAAGGATTTTATCCGCTATGCAAGACAAAAACCTCGAATTAATGAAAAATGCGCCGATTCCAAAAGCGGTGTTGTCGTTGGCACTCCCCACAGTGTTCAGTTCTATCGTCATTCTGCTCTACAATTTGGCGGATACCTATTTTATCGGGATGCTCAATGATAAGTTCCAGCTCGGTGCGGTATCTCTTGCTTACCCCATTTTTACAGTCGTCCAGGCTATCGGCAACATCTTTGCCATCGGTGCGTCCCCGTATATTTCACGCTGTCTTGGGGCACAGGAACACGATAAGGTAAAAAGGGCCAGTTCGGTGGCGGTTTGGACATCGGTTGGGATCACCCTTGCTCTGACAGTAATTTACTTTATGTTCAACAAGCCCTTCTTGGATATGCTGGGCACTGATGCGAACACTTTCCTGCCCACAAAGCACTACCTGGACATCTGCGTGCTATTCGGCATTTTTATGACCATGCAGACAGTCATGCAGGCTTTCCTTCGATCAGAGGGCAAGATCAAAGAATCCGTTATCGGCATGGTAATCGGAACGATCACGAACATCGTCCTGGACCCCATTTTTATTCTTCCCTGGGGTCTTAATATGGGTACCGGCGGTGCCGCGTGGGCAACTATCCTCGGCAACGCTGTGTCGGTTGTTTACTTTGCTATCATTTACTTCAAGCGCAACTGCTTTGTTTCCATTCGCTTTCGTGACTTCAAACCATCAAAAGAGATTTACAGTGAAGTACTCAGGATTGGTGTTCCATCCTCTGCCGGTCAAATCCTGATGGGGGCAACCAATATGGTATTCAATGTCCTGGCTGTCCCCTACGGCGACTATGTGATTCCGGCCTATGGCGTTGCCGGTAAGATGATGTATATCAGTATTATCATCGTCAACGGGTACACCAGCGGATACCTGCCTCTGGCAGGCTACAACTACGGTGCGAAGAATATGAAGCGGGTGCGCTCCGCGTTTAAATTCATGCTGATCTCCTCCACGGCTCTGTGCCTTGTACTGCTGATCCCGCTCCTGTTCCTGGCGAGAGGCTTTATGGGGCTATTCACGACTGATCCTGAAGTCATTGATATGGGTGTACGCTTCTTACAGATGTACGCAATCTGTATGCCAGTCCTTGGGATGCAGTCCACCTTTATGTCCACTTTGCAGGTTCTGGGAAAGGCTTTGCGCGCGATGATTATCACCATTGGCCGTCAGACAGTCATCTTCTATCCACTGGTCTATGGTCTGAATCATTTCTTCGGATTGTCGGGTCTGGTTGTTTCCAACTCCATTGCGGATATTTTCAATACACTCATTTCTGCGTTGCTGGTGGCTGCGCCACTGCGTCAAATGATAAAAGAATCAAAGGAGGCGGCTTAATATGGCGAGGACGGTTATCACGATCAGCCGGGAGTTTGGCAGCGGCGGGAGAAGCATCGCAAAGGCCGTGGCCGAGGCGCTGAATATTCCCTATTACGATAAGGAGTTGATTAAGCAGGTGGCCGAAAAGACCGACCTGTCCCCGGAATATGTAGAGAATACCGGGGAACACGCCCCTGGCAAATCCGTCTTTTCCTTCTTGCCGAACCTGGGAATGCCTCAAAATTTCTTTAAGGGGATCAGCACCGAGGACTTCCTGTGGAGTATGCAGCGAAATGTGATCCTGGATTTGGCGGAAAAAGGGTCCTGTGTCATCGTGGGCCGGAGCGCCGATTACATCCTCAAGGACAACCCGGATGCCCTCCATGTGTTCATCCACGCAGCCACGGCGTTCAAAGCGGATCGTATCGTGCGCCTGTACGGCGAGAGTAAAAAGAAGCCGGAGGAACGGCTGGCGGACAAGGACGGGAAGCGCCGCGCCCACTATAAGCACTTCACCGGCAGGGCGTGGGGGCAGAGCCAGAATTATCATCTCTCTCTGGACAGCAGTAAGATCGGGCTTGAAAAATGCGTTTCTATCATTGTGGACCTCGTTGGGATGGAACGAAAAAATGAATGAAAAATGAACATTTTCCGCCTCCTCTTGACAAGTATCCCGATTCGGACTATAATGCCCAACAAGTCCGAAATAGGATACTTGTAATAAGGGGGGAGCCACATGAGCGGTGATTTTAAGGAGTATCTGGAATTGGTGAATCAGCAGATCAAAGAACTTGTGGGGATCTATCGCGGGGCCGTCAGCCGTTCCGGAATTTCTGAGAATGAATTTTGGGTCTGGTATTCTCTGGTGGCTGTGGACGGCGAATACTCCCAGCAGGATATTTGCAGCACATGGTCCCTGTCAAAGCAGACGGTCAATACCATTGTCATGCACATGGTACAGAAGGGATTTGTCTCCCTGGAAGTCGTCCCCGGCACCCGCAACCGCAAGAATATCCGTTTGACGCAGGCGGGCAGAGAATATGGGGAAAGCATTGTGATGCCCATTTCCGAGGCCGAACAGAGGGCGTTTGAAAAACTGCCCTTAGAACATTGGGCTGCCTGCACACGCGCGTTCAGCATATACATTGATGCCTTGAGACAAGAGATCCATGACTCAGCGGAAAAATAAAATTGGCGGTCAAAGGGTATGACGGGGAAGAATATGAAAAAGCGCACGACAGCCGAAACCGAAAACAGGATCATCACAATACCCAATATTCTCTCTGTGTGCCGGATCATAATGATCCCCGTGTTTATTTGGGCCTATATCTGCCGCAAAGAATACCTCCTGTCATTTTGGATCTTACTGCTCTCCGGAGCGACAGACTTGGCCGACGGCTTTATTGCCCGGAAGTTTCACATGATAAGCAATCTGGGCAAGGCGCTCGATCCTCTGGCAGATAAATTGACCCAGGGAGCGGTACTGTTATGTCTTGGCGGCAGATACCCGCGGATGTTTTTCCTGGCGGGGCTGCTCATTGCGAAAGAGATCATTACGGGGCTGATGTCATTGTCAGCGATCCGCAGAACAAGAGAAGTAAAAAGTGCAGATTGGCATGGGAAGATCACCACTTGCCTGCTATATTTTACTATGCTGCTGCACATTTTCTGGAGCGGTATTCCGCAAACAATAAGCATTTTGCTGACGGTCCTCTGTGTAATCGCCATGGTTATTTCCTTTGTGATGTATTTCCGCCGGAATGTTATCCTGCTCAGAAAGGGAGGATCATCCGGTAATGGAGGGAACATATGATATGACTGGTTTCCTAAAGTGCATTCTATTTCTGGCAGCAACAGGCTTCGGCCTTTTCCTCGTTGGCCGTGTCGTACCCAAGGACCGCTTCCAAGCGGATCGTTTTCCATTCCGGCTATTCCCTTTTGAACAGGATGGGCGCATATACGATGCGCTTCATATCAAAAAGTGGAAAGAGGGATTCCCGGATATGAGCGTGATCCTCCCGGCTTTGATTCCCTCAAAAAGACTTCCGAAGGTCCTCACTGCGGCGCAAATAACATCCATGATCCAGGAGACTTGCATTGCGGAATGGACACATGACCTGTTGTGCCTCGCAGGGTTTGGCTGCGTCTTTTTATGGAAGGGTATCGGCGGATGGCTTGTGTCCTTGCTATATGCTGCAGGAAATCTGCCCTATATCATCATTCAGCGATATAACCGGCCCAAGTTTGTACGGCTCTTAAAAAGGCTGCAAGCAAAAGAGGCCGGGCGCACAAACAGAAAGCAGGAAAATATCCGTGAAAAAGGTACTTCTATTGAGCTGCAGTACGGGGCAAGGCCATAACTCCTGCGCTCAGGCTATAAAGGAATATTTTGAGCCGCATGGTGTTCGTTGTGATCTGAGAGATTCCTTCGACTTTATATCCAAACCGTTTGCTCAATTTGTGTCGTGGGGACACAGCTTCATATACCGCTATCTTCCGGGACTGTTCCGTTGGGGATACAATTACAGCAAAACCCATCCGGCGGTTTTTCACAAAAGCTCCGGCATTTATAAGCTGCTGACGGCGGGTGCGGAGCGTCTGTATCAGCACCTGTCAAACGGCCGGTTTGATACTGTAATTTGTACCCATGTTTTTTCCGCCATTATGCTGACCCATATGCTGAAAAGGCACCCGCTTCCTGTTCAAACCGCGTTTGTCGCTACAGACTACACCTGCCACCCTGGTATGGATACGGTGGATCTTCAGCAATACTTTATTCCCAACGTACAGCTGGCGGATGATTTTGCAGCCTGCGGGATTCCACGCTACCGCATAACCGCGACTGGAATCCCGATCAGGCAGGAATTTTTGACGCAGGTGGATGAGGCGGAAGCCAGAGTGCGCCTCCATATTGGCGGAGGAAGCAGGCATCTTGTTATGATGTGTGGCAGTATGGGATGCGGGCCTATGTCCAGAATGCTGAAGCAGATGGCCCCCATCCTTCCTAAAGATGCGGAGATTTCTGTAATTTGCGGGACAAATAAGCGCCTCTATGCAAAGCTGAAGCACAGGTATAAGGCAAATTCCAAGATCCACATTATTGGCTATACCAACCAAATGCCACTGTATATGGATTCGGCGGACCTATACCTGACAAAGCCAGGTGGGATCAGTATAACCGAGGCGGCAATGAAAAAACTGCCAATGGCGTTTGTCAATGCGGTTGCGGGCTGCGAACAATACAATATGAACTTTTTTATAGGTATGGGAGCGGCCATCACCGCAGATTCACCCCGGCTTTTAGCCGTGAGGAGCATCCGCCTGTTATGCTCTACCGCTGACAGGCAGCCTATGGAGAGGGTCTTGTGGTCATACCGGAAGCAGGACGGTGCGAAGAATATTTTTGACGCACTGAACAAGGAAGTGTGCGTATGCGAAGATCAAATATCATAGATTATCGTCATTTTCGTTTTGGAAAATTGAACACGCCGGAATTTGAGCATCTGAAGTACCTGGCCTACTGGCCCGTGTTCGGATTTTTCTTTCTGCTGGTAGAACGGTTGTGGATTCGGGAGAGCTATTTCCCGATCCACTGTGCCTGGGATGATGCGATTCCGTTTTGCGAACACTTTCTGGTCCCCTATCTGTTCTGGTTTGTTTTTCTGGTTGGTATCCACATCTATACTCTGCTGTTTGATGCAGAATCCTTCAAAAAAATGATGAAGTTCATCATGGTATCTTATTCTGCGGCCATGCTGATTTACATCCTGTTTCCCAACTGCCAGGAACTGCGTCCCTTGGCATTTGAACGGGACAATCTGTTTACCCGCTTTCTGACAGGCTTTTATCAGTTTGACACAAATACAAATGTGTGTCCCTCCATCCATGTGATCGGCTCGGTCGCTGTCATGCTGGCTGCGTGGAACAGCAAGCATTTCAGCAAACCGGGGTGGCGGATCGTCTTCTGCGTGACGGCCTTCCTGATTTCCATATCGACTGTGTTTCTGAAACAACATTCGATCCTGGATGTCCTGGCGGCAATTCCCATCTGCGTGATAACCGGGATCGCTGTTTATGGACGCGGCACTAGAAAAACGCAAGTAAGATATTTGAATGGCCGGTCAAGCGACAAATATTTACAGAGGGCAGGACGGGGGTAAGCTGATGAAGACGAAGCAATATCTGTTCGTTACAGTTGTAGGTGTCAGCCTTTTTGCTGCTTTGATGAACCTGCCGGCTGTGCTGGAGGCTGCCGAAGAACTGGTCAGTCTTGTGCTTCCGATCATCGTCGGCAGTATCCTGGCGCTATTTATCAACGTGCCGATGAACGGGATAAAGAAGCGGCTTAAAAAAGTATTTCACGGATCAAAAAAGCAGCCGCCGGATAAACTGATCCATATTCTCAGCTTCATTCTGACTCTGTGCCTTGTTTTTCTGATTCTGGTCGCTGTTTTGACCCTGCTGATCCCGGAGATCATCCGCTCATCCAGAAATCTGTATGACCAGATCAAAACCGACATCCCGCAATGGCTTGCGTATCTGGACACACAGCAGATCAACGCCGAGTGGCTGGAGGAATTGCTCTCTGACATTGATGAGAAACAGATGATGGGGCATATTACGCAGGGGGTAGATGCGCTGCTCCCCAACGTGGTAAATGCGCTTACGTCCACTGTCAGCGGATTGATGACGGCGGCGTTTTCGGTCATCATCTCCATCTACATGACCTTGGGAAAAGAACGGGTATACCGTCACGCAAGAAAGCTGGTATGCGCTTATCTAAAACCCGGTCAGGCCAAAGGCATCCTCCACTTCTGCCAGGTTTTCCAACAATCTTTTACAAAATTTCTTACCGGACAATGCACAGAAGCGTTGATCCTCGGTACGTTCATGTTTGCGGCCTTTAAGGTTTTCCATCTGCCTTACGGCAGCCTGGTGGGTGTACTGACCGCGGTATGTGCCATCATCCCCTATGTCGGCGCGTTTATTTCCTGCGGAGTCAGTATTTTCCTGACAGTACTGTTCGATCCGACACTGGTGATCCGGTGTGCTCTGGTATATTTGGCAGTCCAGTTTATCGAAAACCAGTTGATTTATCCAAGGGTGGTAGGCGATTCCGTGGGACTGCCGCCTCTTTATACGCTGATTGCCGCCATGATTGGTGGAAAACTGTTTGGAATCCTCGGAATTTTATTCTTTATTCCGCTCATGGCTGTGGCTGTTGAGCTGGTAAAAGAGGATGCTGAACAGAGATTGCAGGTCAGGAAGGATCTGTCTCTTTATCAAAATTAGAAAGGAAAATTATTATGAAAAAAGCATTGAAGAATTTATTGTTTGGCGCTGGCATTGCCGCTATGGGGATGCTCGCATATTCCCTGTGGAAAGAAGCGGAGGAGCCTGTCGTGGTGCAGAATACAAATACCAATTCTGCTTCAACTACCCTGTCTAAAGAATATGTGGAGCGCCGGAGACAGCAAATCAGGGAAGCTGCCGAAGCCAGGAGAGCCGCCCAGCAGGAAGCTCCTGCAATGTCCTCTGGGGAAGAAATGCCGCAGGATGGTGAATCCCTCCATGAGGCCGATGAAAAGCCGGAAGAAGGCAGTGCCACGCTTGGCGAGTAAGATGCCGCGCCCGATGGACCCGCGCCCCTGGAGCAAGATGAGAAACTGCAAGTGGAACCGTAATGGCAACTGCGAAATAGGCATGATGCTGCATAGTATCTGATTCTTTCTTTGAATAAACAATATATCTGACTTACACAGAGAGATCTGAATAATTTCGGATTTACTTCTGCCTCTGACCGAGGTCTGATGGGCCAATCTGCCTTGTGCGGATTGGCCCCCTATTTTTTGGCTCTGCCGTTCCAGCAGAGCCAGCATATAGCCTCAATAAAAATTTTTTCGTTTTTTTGCGATGACCTTTCCGGTTTGCCCAGGTGAGATGTGTTTTAGATAAGCGAGGAGGGGCGAAAGCACAGGCTCACATCTGCTGAAAGGGAGGGATGGGACATGATACCTCCCTCGGACAGAGAGGACATCCTTTGCTCCATGTTTGAATCGTTCTGCATCGTGGCGATTCGCAACTTTGGCAGAAATCTGAAACGGGCCATAAAGAATCATCGGAAGCACGATGGCACTGGTGAGGAATCGGTGGAATATCTGGTCGAATTACTCTCCACCGAAGATGTGTATACAACGGATCAGCTTGTCCTGGATGTGGACGGGTTGCCCTGTGTATTGGAGAACGAGCTACTATACAATGCGCTTTTAACCTTGCCCGATAAAGAGCGGCGGGTCATTCTCTATGACTTTTGGTACGATTTGAAGGACAAGGAAATTTCAGAGAAACTGGAGGTTACGGTACGCACGGTGTATAACCTTCGGCAGCGTGCGTTCAAGAAAATCCGTACATATTATGAGCTACACGGGCAAGGACCAGACCCCTAAATTGACGTATGACCTGATACAAAGGGCTGTCCATGGGGACGAGGCTGCTCTGGAGGACATCCTCCGTCATTTTGATTCGTACATCAATGCTGTTTCTACAATAGCAAAGACTCTCCCTATTGGGGAGATCATTGAAGAAGTGGACGAGGATATTAAAATACAAATCCAGATGCACCTCGTAAAAATCATACAAGAGAAATGGAGGGAACTGATATGACCATGCTACCCGACTTGTTCTCCTTCGCCTATGTGCCGAACTGGTACATACAGTTGGACGAGCTGGCGGCGCTGGCGCTCCCGGAGTCGTGGCGGTTTCGGGACCCGGCCTATTCTACCAAAAATCCAGACAATCCAATTTTAGAGAGGTACATTCATTCTATCTTTAAAAAACAAGTCATTGACTACAACACGGCAAAACGGCGGGAAACGGCGGCGGACTGCCTCCATGTGGAGAACGAGTTTGTGTGTTTCCACACCGGCCTCTACACCCGCCGCTACAAGGCCATCTACGGCTGCTTTGACCGGAACAAACGGAAGGACAGCCTGCTGGACTGGTACTTCCGGGGCTTTGCGGACGAGATGGCTCCCTGCTTGAAGTATGTAAATCCGCTCCCGAAAAAGCCCCACTATGATATGGCGCAGTATGGCGTCAACTACAACCCGGAGTGGCCGATACGGGTCAACATCGATCACATCCTGGGCGACCCGGAGAACTACTCCCGTCTGCCCGAATCCGTCCGAGACGCGAAGAACCTGCCCCTGCTATTGGAAACGGCAGTCGAATTGGCGCGGCGGTGGGCGGTGGTGGAACCGAGCATCGTAGTCCCCCAAGGCTATCAGGGCCGGGTGCAGTATCTCCTGCCGGTCTGTCTGACAGATATGGAGAATCCCGACCTCGCTATGACGCTCACCGTCATGGACGGGTACTACCTGGGAAATACCTGTCTTACCCTGGAGATGGCGTACCTCAACGCACGTCTGCTGGCACGGCCAGCGGCGACCTGGCTGACGGAGCTGGTCGCGTAACTACACGCGCATGGCGGGTCCATGCCCTCTCCCTCTGCCGGACATCGGCAGCCGGAAGGAGCAGATATGCGAGTGCGCAGAAAAAAGGAGGCGCAGAAAGATGATTTGAATGCCCAGCGGAAAACCCTGCTCTGCCCAGGCTGTGGGCAGCGGCTGTTGGATTCCTCGCTGGGCATACGGTCTCGGCTGTTCACCCCGGTCAAGGGCCGGAAACCTGACTACTATGTAAAATGCAGGCACTGCGGCGCGGAGGTCGGGGTGACAAAACTGAATAGCACTGATTCGCTCCGAGCCTCCGGGCCGGGGGCTGACCGGGGATGACCGCCACGGTAATACGGCAATCCCATAAAGGAATGTATATGGGACAGGGAAACGGATAGCTAAACCGGGACAAGGATCAACACACGTTTGTTTGAGCATGATGCACGGAGGGGTGGTTTCATTCCATAGAGCGGCCTAACCTCCATGATACCGCCTGAAAATATGGTGGAGACGACATTGAGCCTGGCAAGCGGCACTTTTGTGCTGCTTGTCAGGCTCTTTTTTTGTTTGCGGCGGCGGAGAGTCGCCGCTTGCCGGACTCCGAAAGGAGAACGGCAAATGAAAATCAAGTACAAATTCGTCACCGGCACGGTCGAGGTGGAGGTTCCCGATGAATGGGAGGCCGTCCTGATTGATTTGGATCGTCAGGAGTACAACAACGACCACAAGGAAACCCGCCGCCACATCAGCCTGGATGCCTGCCCGTATGAGGGTGCCACCTTCGCCGCAGAGGATTTCGGCTTTGACACCGTGCTGGACAGGGACGAGGCCAGGAGACTGGCGGCGGCGGCCCTGCTCCGGCTCACCGAGGCCCAGCGCGGCCTCATCCACGCCCTCTATTTTGAGAGCGTGCCGCCAAAGGTCTATGCGCAGCAGTATGGTATCTCTGCGGCGGCGGTGTCCAAGATGAAAACCGCCGCGCTGAAAAAGATGAGAAAATTTTTGCAGACTGGTTAATTCCTCCTCCCTCCCGTGGCTGTATGTTGAAGGGTATCTCCGATAATTCGCCCTTCGGAAAGGACGGAATGACCATGACACATAAACTCAAGATCAGCGTGTCCAAGGAACCCCAGCGCGGCGGAATCGTGCAGTGCCGGAACGTATCCCTGCGGGAAAAGCTGCTCACCCGGCTGCTGGGGCGGCGGGAGAAAGTGATGATCCTGGTCACCGGCAATTCGGTGGAGTCGGTGTGCATCACCGAGGTGCCGGAGGGAGGTGCGGCCTGTGAGTAGGATCAAACTGCTCCTGTATGTCATTGAGGACATCCGCTCCCTGGCGGACAGCCTCCAGGCCGTGGCCACTGCCCTGGGCCAGAGCGGCTCGGAAGATACCACCACTCCCGCCCAGGCCCCGGAAACGCCGCCCGCTCCGGCTCCCGCCGCCCCGCCGTCCAAGGCCATCACGTTGGAGGAAGTCCGGGCGGTGCTGGCGGAGCGTAGCCACGATGGGTACACCGACCAGGTGCGGGGCCTGCTCCAAAAGTACGGAGCCGAAAAACTCAGCGGCGTGGACCCTACCAACTATGCCGCGCTGCTGAAGGATGCGGAGGTGCTGGGCCATGCCACCTAATTCCCACGCCATCCTCTCCGCCAGCAGCTCCCACCGCTGGATGAACTGTACTCCCTCCGCCCGTCTGGAGCGGGAGTTCACCGACCGGGAGACGGAGGCCGCTGCCGAGGGTACTGCCGCTCACGCCCTGTGCGAACACAAGCTCCGCCGCGCCCTGAAGATGCGCTCCCGCAAGCCGGTGTCCAAGTACGACTGTGACGAGATGGACGCCTACACGGACGGCTATGTGGAGTTCGTGCTGGAGCAGCTTACCCAGGCCAAGCTGGAGTGCGCCGACCCGCTGGTCCTCATCGAGCAGCGGCTGGACTTCTCCTGCTGGGTACCGGAGGGTTTCGGCACCGGGGACTGCATCATCGTGGCGGACAAGCTGCTCCACATCATCGACTTCAAGTACGGCCAGGGCGTTCTGGTGGAGGCCGAGGGGAATCCCCAAATGATGCTGTATGCCCTGGGTGCGCTCCGGCTGTTCGACTCCCTCTATGACATCACCGAGGTGTCCATGTCTATCTACCAGCCCCGCCGGGAGAATGTGTCCACCTGGACGATCTCGGTAACGGAGCTGAACGATTGGGCGGAGAACACTCTCAAGCCCAAGGCGGCGCTGGCCCACAGCGGCGAGGGGGAATACATTCCTGGCCCCTGGTGTCAGTTCTGCAAGGCGGCGGTGAAGTGCCGCGCCCGCGCCGAGGAGAAACTCCAGCTTGCCCGGTTCGAGTTCGCCCCGCCGCCGCTCCTCTCAGACGAGGAGATCGAGGACATCCTCGCCAAGCTGGACGATTTGACCAAGTGGGCCAGCGAGATTCAAGCCTACGCTCAGGATGCCGCAATCAACCATGGGAAGGTGTGGCATGGCTTCAAGCTGGTGGCGACTCGCACCAACCGCCGCTACACGGACGAGGAGGCGGTGATCCAGGCCGCGAAGGAGGCCGGGTACACCGACATCTTCAAAAAATCCCTTATCACCATCACCGAGATGGAACGGCTCATGGGCAAGAAGAACTTTGCCGCCATCCTCGGCTCCCTGGTGGAGAAGCCCCAGGGCCGACCCACCCTCGTTCCCGATTCCGACAAGCGCCCCGCCCTGACCAGTACCGGCGCGGGCGATGACTTCGCCGAATTTAAGGAGGACTAATCCATGCCCACTCAGAAATCCAATACCAAGGTGGTCACCGGCATCGTCCGGCTGTCCTATGAACACGTCTGGGAGCCTGCCTCCATCAACGGCAGCAACCCCAAGTACAGTGTTTCCCTCATCATCCCCAAGAGCGACACCAAGACCATCGCCGCCATCAACGCCGCCGTGGATGCCGCCATCAAGGAGGGCGTGGCGAAGTTCGGCGGGAAGGTGCCGCCCAAGGGCGCTCTGAAGCTGCCCCTCCGGGACGGCGATGCCGAGCGGGATGACGAGGCGTACAAGGATGCCTACTTCGTCAACGCCAACAGCACCACCGCACCCCAGATCGTGGACAAGGCCGTCCAGCCCATCCTGGACCGGGCGGAGGTCTACTCCGGCTGCTACGCCCGTGTGTCCATCAACTTCTATGCCTTCAACACCAACGGCAACAAGGGTATCGCCTGCGGCCTGGGCAACATCCAGAAGGTCCGGGACGGGGAACCGCTCAGTGGCCGCACCTCCGCCGCTGACGATTTCGCCACCGACCTGGATGATGATTTCCTCTCCTAATCTTATGTGCGCCGGGTGGCGGGGCTTCGGCTCCGCTGCCCTTTGGCGCGGGAAGGAGGCGTCATGAAGCACTTATCTATCGATCTGGAATCGTTCAGCAGCTACGACCTGAAAAAGTGCGGCGTGTATAAGTACGCATCCGCACCAGATTTTGAAATCCTGCTATTCGGCTACTCGGTGGACGGTGGGCCTGTCCAGGTGATAGATTTCACCGCTGGGGAGCGGCTCCCCAACCAGGTGCTGTCGGCCCTTACCGACCCTGCCGTGACCAAGTGGGCCTTCAACGCCCAATTCGAGCGTGTGTGCCTGTCACGCTGGCTGGGGATGCCCGTGGGCGAATACCTCGACCCGTCCTCCTGGCGCTGTACGATGGTGTGGGCGGCGACTTTGGGCCTCCCCCTCTCGCTGGAGGGTGTTGGCGCTGTCCTCGGATTGGAGAAGCAGAAACTGAAGGAGGGCAAAGACCTCATCCGCTATTTCTGTACCCCCGCCAAGAGCCGGGATGGTGGGCAGTTTCGCCACCGCCCGGAGGATGCCCCAGAAAAGTGGGAGCGGTTCAAAGCCTACAACTTCCGGGACGTGGAGACGGAAATGGCTATCCAGCAGAAGCTGTCCCGGTTCCCTGTGCCAGAGGACATCTGGGGCGAGTACCATCTCGACCAGGAGATCAATGACCGGGGCATTGGCGTGGACATGGGACTGGTGCGTCAGGCCGTTGCCATGGATGCCCGCTCCAAGGACGAGTTGACCGCCCGGATGCGGCGGCTGACCGATCTGGAAAACCCCAACTCCGTCCAGCAGATGAAGCAGTGGCTGGTGGACAACGGGCTGGAACTGGACAGCCTTGGTAAAAAGGAGGTCGCCGCTCTGCTGAAAACCGCTCCCGCTCCGCTCTCGGAGGTGCTGCTCCTGCGGCAGCAGTTGGCGAAATCCAGCGTGAAGAAATACACAGCGATGGCAACGGCGGTCTGCCCGGATGGACGGGCCAGGGGGATGTTCCAGTTTTACGGAGCCAATCGGACCGGGCGCTGGGCGGGGCGCATCATTCAGCTACAAAATCTGCCCCAAAACCATCTCCCTGATCTGGCACAGGCCCGCTCGTTGGTGCGCTCCGGCAATTTCGAGGCGGTGGAGCTGCTCTATGAGGATGTGCCGGACACCCTGTCCCAGCTTATCCGCACCGCCTTTGTGCCGCAAGACGGCAGGAAGTTCATCGTGTCCGACTTCTCCGCAATCGAGGCCAGAGTTATTGCCTGGTTCGCCGGGGAACAGTGGCGGCAGGAGGTGTTCGCCAAGGGCGGCGACATCTACTGCGCATCGGCCTCGCAGATGTTCCATGTGCCGGTGGAAAAGCACGGAGTCAACGGCCATCTGCGGCAGAAGGGCAAGATCGCAGAGTTGGCCCTCGGCTACGGCGGCTCGGTCGGCGCTCTGAAATCAATGGGCGCATTAGAGATGGGTGTGCCGGAGGAGGAATTGAAACCGCTGGTGGACGCATGGCGCACCGCCAACCCCCGCATCGTCCAATTTTGGTGGGATGTGGATCGGGAGGTCAAGCGGTGCGTGAAGGAGCGGTGCGCCACAGAGACACATGGCCTCCGTTTTACCTACCAGAGCGGATTCCTGTTCATCACCCTCCCCTCTGGCAGACGGCTGGCTTATGTGAAACCGAAGATCGGCGAGAACCGCTTCGGCGGCGAGTCCGTCACCTACGAGGGTGTGGGCGGCACAAAAAAGTGGGAGCGGCTGGAAACATTTGGCGGAAAATTGGTGGAAAATGTTACCCAAGCTACCGCCAGGGACATCCTCATGTACGCCATGCAGACGCTGCGGAACTGCTCCATCGTGGCCCATGTCCATGACGAGCTTATCATCGAGTGCAACCGCAGGGTTTCCCTCGCCGCCGTGTGTGAGCAGATGGGCCGGACGCCGCCCTGGGCCAAGGGTCTGCTGCTCCGGGCGGACGGCTACGAGTGCGACTTCTACAAGAAAGACTGAGGTTTGACTATGAGTGTAAATAAACGAAATTCCGAGGGCTACTACGATCCCACCGCATACGAGGCCCTCATCAAGATTGAGCGGGAGGTGAGGCAGTCTCATGCCTTCCGCCCCATGGTGTACATCTGCTCCCCGCTCTCCGGCAACATCGCCGCCAACCAGCGCAGCGCGCGCCGCTACTGTCGGTTCGCCGTGGAGGGCGGCTATATCCCTCTGGCCCCGCACCTTTACTTTCCGCAGTTCATGGATGACGGCAGCGGGGCCGAGCGGGACCTCGCCCTGTTCATGGACATCGTACTGCTCTCCAAGTGTGACCAACTGTGGGTGTTCGGGGAGCGCATCTCCAAGGGTATGAGCATCGAAATCGAGAAGGCCAAGCGCAAGGGCCAGCCTATCCGCTGGTTCACCACCGACTGCAAGGAGGTTACGCACTATGCGTGATTTGCCCATCGCCTATGGCAATAGCTGTTATGCCAAGACCTGGTCGAACAAGACCATCCGCTTTGACGCCCTGTGCGACCGCCTCTCCGCCACCATCCGCACCTCGGAAACGGCGGAGGAGTACCCCAAGCTGGCGAAGGCCGACCGGGACCGAGCCAAGGACAAGGGCGGCTTTGTGGGAGGCCAGCTCCGGGACAACCGCCGCAAGCGGGAAAATGTGGTCTGCCGCTCCATGCTGACTGAGGACGTGGATCACGCCGACACCGGCTTCATCCAGCGGTTCACCGAGGGCTGCCGCTATGCCGCCTGCCTCTACACCACCCACGGCCACACGCCGGAGGCTCCCAGGGTGCGCCTCGTGGTCCCGTTGACTCGCGATGTGACCCCGGAGGAATACACCGCCATCGCCCGGTACTTCGCGGACGAGTGGGGCATCGACCAGTTTGACGAGTGCAGCTACCGTCCTCACCAGTTGATGTATTGGCCCACCACCCCCGCCAACGGCGAATACATCTTCCGGCGGGTGGATGGTCCATGGCTGGACCCGGACGCATATCTGGCGGCGCACCCCAACTGGAAGGACTGCTCCCTGCTGCCCACCTCCTCCCGTGAGAGTACCGTCCGCAGCCAGACCGCTGCCAAGCAGGAGGACCCGCTGGAAAAGGAGGGCGTGGTGGGGGTGTTCTGTCGAGCCTATCCCGTGGAGGACGCCATCGACCATTTCCTCTCTAACATCTACGAGCCGTCCGATGTGAATGGCCGCTACGATTACATCCCCGCCGACTCCTCCGCTGGTGTGGTGATCTATGACGGCAAATTTGCCTACAGCCACCATGCCACCGACCCGGCCTGCGGGATGCTGCTGAATGCCTTTGACCTGGTGCGGCTCCACCTGTTCGGCAACAGGGATGATCGATGTGCGCCGGACACCGCTCCAGGCAAGCTGCCCTCGTTCAAAGCTATGACCGAGCTTGCCCTCAAGGACGAGCGGGTCAAGGCTGTGTTCGCTCAGGAGCGGATGGCCCAGGCCGCAGAGGAATTTGACGAGGACAAGTGGCAGGAGCGGCTGGCGCTGGACAAGGCCGGGAATGTGAAGAACACCCTTCGCAACCTTACTCTGATTCTGGAGAATGACCCGAATTTGAAACCTCTGGTGTTCAATCAGCTTCTGGACGGCATGGAGATCAAGGGGGCCGTTCCCTGGAAGCACCCCTCCAAGTTCTGGCGGGATGCCGATGACGCCCAACTTATCAGCTATGTGGACACCCACTATGGCACTTTCTCCGCCCGGAACTACGACATCGCCGTGACCAAGGTGTCGGATGACCGCTCCTACCACCCCATCCGGGAGTTCATTGCCAACCTCCCCGCCTGGGATGGCGTGGAGCGGGTGGACACCCTGCTCATCGACTACCTCGCCGCCGAGGACACGACCTATGTGCGGGCCGTCACCAGGAAAACCCTGTGTGCCGCTGTCAAGCGTGTGCTGGCCCCCGGCAGCAAGTTCGACTCCATGCTGGTGCTGAACGGTCCCCAGGGTGTGGGCAAAAGCACCCTCATCGCAAAGCTGGCCGGAGAGTGGTTTTCCGACAGTCTCAATCTGAGCGACACCAAGGACAAGACCGCCGCCGAGAAGTTGCAGGGGTATTGGATTCTGGAAATCGGCGAGCTGGCCGGTCTGCGGAAGGCCGAGGTGGAGACGCTGCGCTCCTTCCTCTCCCGGCAGAACGACATCTACCGTGCCGCCTTCGGCAAACGGGCCACGCCCCATCTGCGCCAGTGCGTGTTCTTCGGCACCACCAACGCCGAGTCCGGCTATCTCCGGGACACCACAGGCAACCGCCGCTTCTGGCCCGTCAAGACCCCTGGCGGCGGGAGAAAACATTCCTGGGAGCTGACCGAGGAGGATGTCCGCCAAATCTGGGCGGAGGTGCTGGTGTATGTGGAGCGGGGCGAGAAGCTCTATTTGGACGCCAGCATGGAGACTCTCGCCAAAGCGGAGCAGCGGGAGGCTATGGAATCTGACGAGCGGGAGGGGCTGGTGCGGCTGTATCTGGACACCCTTCTGCCGGAGGACTGGAGCGGCATGGACATCTTCGAGCGCCGAAATTTTCTCCACGGCAGCGACTTCGGCCCCGCCCAGCGGCAGGGAACCGTTAAGCGCACCTCTGTTTCCAGCATGGAGATTTGGTGCGAGTGCTTTGGAAGGGATCGCTCCAACCTGCGCCGCGCCGACAGCAACGAGATCACCGGCATCCTCAAACGGATCGGCTGGCAGCGGGCGGAGAGCAAGGTGCGCATCCCCCTCTACGGCCCACAGTACATCTTTGTTCCGAAGGGGTGTTCCGAGTGAAAACGCCCATTTGTGCCGGACACAGGAACAGGTTCCCAGGGGATGGTGCCGCCACTGGAACGCCCGGAGGAACATCTCATGGGAACGGGCGTGCCCCCATAGGCTGCAAGGTTTGTCGGCTGGCTTGTTCCTGTGTTCCTAACCTTTCTTATATATCGAAAGATATAAAAAATATGGCAGTCACACCCGCAAAACACGCCTATACGCGCGTAAAGGGATTTTTCCGTTCTTGGAACGCAGGAGGAAGCCGCTATGCGTGAGAAAACTGTGGAGGCCAAGCTGGTGGCGGCAGTCAAAGGGATGGGTGGCCTCGCCCCAAAATTCATCAGCCCTGGATATGACGGGATGCCCGACCGCCTGGTGTTACTCCCTAACGGGATACTGGCCTTTGTGGAGTTAAAGGCTCCTGGAAAGAAACTCCGACCCTTGCAGGTGCGGAGGAAGGCACAGTTGGAAGGGCTCGGCTTTTCGGTGTACTGCATCGACAGGCCGGAGCAGATCGGAGGTGTTCTCAGTGAAATACAGTCCTCATGATTACCAAAGCTACGCTACGGATTTCATTCTGAGCCATCCCATTGCCGCAGTCCTTTTGGACATGGGCCTTGGCAAGAGCGTCATCACCCTCACCGCCCTGTTCGACCTGTGCCTGGACAGCTTTCTCATTCGGAAGGTGCTGGTCATCGCCCCGCTCCGGGTGGCGAGGGACACCTGGCCCTCCGAACTGCGGAAGTGGGACCACCTCCGGGGCCTGTCCTGGTCGCTGGCGGTGGGGAGCGAGGTCGAGCGGAAGGCGGCACTGCACCAGCGGGCCTTCGTGTACATCATCAACCGGGAGAACGTCCAATGGCTCATCGAGGACAGCGGCTTCCCCTTCGACTACGACATGGTGGTGGTCGATGAGCTGTCCTCCTTCAAGTCCTATCAGACTAAGAGGTTCCGCGCCCTGCTGAAAGTCCGCCCCGGTGTCAAACGCATCGTGGGGCTGACCGGCACTCCCTCCTGCAACGGCCTGATGGACCTCTGGGCGGAGTTCCGGCTCCTGGACATGGGCCAGCGGCTGGGGAGGTACATCACCCACTACCGCGCCCGATATTTCCAGCCGGACAAGCGGAACGGACAGGTGGTGTTCTCCTATAAGCCTCTCCCCGGCGCGGAGGAGGCTATCTACGAGAAAATTTCCGACATCACCATCTCCATGCGAGCCACCGACCACCTCCAGATGCCGGAATGTGTGTTCAACGAGGTGCGGGTGGACCTCTCCGAGCGGGAGCGGCAGACCTACGACACCATGCGGTCTGAACTGGTGGTTTCCCTGGGCGGTGAGGAGGTGGATGCTGGGAACGCGGCGGCTCTGGGGAACAAACTCTCCCAGATGGCGAATGGCGCTGTCTACGGTGAGGGCAAGCGTGTGTTCCCCATCCATGACCGAAAGCTGGACGCGCTGGAGGACCTCATCGAAGCGGCGAACGGAAAGCCGGTGCTGGTGGCCTACTGGTTCCAGCACGACCAGGAGCGGATCGCCGCCCGACTCCGAAAACTCCATATCCCGTTCTCCCTGCTGGACACATCGGAGAGCATTGCCCGGTGGAATCGTGGGGAACTGCCCGTAGCCCTCATCCACCCGGCCTCCGCCGGACATGGGCTGAATCTCCAAGCGGGCGGCTCCACCCTGGTCTGGTTTGGGCTGACCTGGTCGCTGGAACTATACCAGCAGGCCAACGCCCGCCTCTGGCGGCAGGGCCAGACGGACACGGTGGTCATCCACCACATCATCGCCGCTGATACGATTGACGAGCGGATCATGTCCGCTCTGAGCAGAAAAGAAAAATCACAATCCGCATTGATCGATGCGGTGAAAGCGAATTTGGAGGTGCCGTGATGACAGCCAAAGAATATTTGAGGAAGGCATACCGCCTGGATCAACAGATTGACTCCCATGTAGCTGAGTTGGAGCATCTGCGGGAACTGTCCACCAGAATCCAAGGTTCCAATTTTGGCGAGCGGGTTTCCAGCACAAGGGGAACAGAGGCATCCTACACCCGGATCATAGATAAAATCGCGGATATGCAGCAGCGGATCAACGCCGAGATCGACACACTGGTAGATCTGAGGGCCGAACTGGATGCCGCCATTGGACGGGTGTCCGATGTGGACGAGCGGCTGCTCCTGCGCTACCGCTACATCAACAACGACTCCTGGGGCGACATTGCCAAGGCTCTGAACGTATCCAGCCGCACGGTACATCGCATCCACAGCTCTGCTCTCCAAAATTTTGTCATTCCGAATGAAGGTTGGCACAGTTTGCCGTAGATTGGCATGGCGCAAAAGCGTATAATAGTAGCGTAGAAAATTGCACAAAGCGAGGCCATCGCGGGAGTATTCCTGCGGTGGCTTTTCTTTTGCCCGCAGGAGGTGAAGCCCATGCCGACCAAGCCCAAGCGGCCCTGCTCCTACCCCAGTTGCCCCCGGCTGACTGCTGGCCGGTTCTGCGAGGAACACACCAAACAGGAGGCCCGCCGCTATGAGAAGCATGACCGCGACCCGGATACCCATAAGCGGTACGGCAGAGCGTGGCGACAGGTTCGGAGCCGCTACATCGCTGCCCATCCGCTGTGCGAGAAGTGCATGGAGCGCGGTAAGCTGACCCCTGCCCAGGAGGTACACCACATCCTGCCCCTTTCCCGTGGCGGCAGTCACGATGATGCCAACCTCATGGCCCTCTGCAAACCATGTCATTCGGAGATCACGGCACGGGATGGCGACCGCTGGCGCACCCGGTAGGGGGGATAAAAATCTCTGTGACTGTTCCAAGGGACAACGGGCAGGGGGGAGCGTGCGCGAAGTCGCAGTTTCAAACGGGGTATATACCCCACGCCAGAACGGAGGTGGTTTTCATGGCGAAGGACGGCACCAACCGGGGCGGCGCTCGTGTGGGCGCAGGGGCCAAGAAGAAGCCCCTGGCGGATAAGATCGCGGAGGGCAACCCCGGCAGGCGGCGGCTGACCGTCACCGACTTCGATACCACCGCTGACCTGGAAGGCCAGCCCATGCCCAAGCCCTCCGCCCTGCTCTCTGCCACCCATAAGGACGGCAGGCCGCTTATCGCCGCCGAGATATACGAGGCCACCTGGAACTGGCTGGCCCAGCGCCGGTGCGCTTCACTGGTATCCCCGCAGTTCCTGGAGCGGTACGCCATGAGCGTGGCCCGGTGGATTCAGTGCGAGGAGGCCATCACCGAGTACGGTTTCCTCGCCAAGCACCCCACCACTGGCAACGCCATCCAAAGCCCCTATGTGGCTATGAGTCAGAATTTCATGTCCCAGACCAACCGGCTGTGGATGGAGATTTATCAGATTGTCAAGGAGAACTGCGCCGGGGAGTACGGCGGGGCCACGCCCCAGGATGATGTCATGGAGCGGCTGCTCCAGGCCCGGAAGGGGAAAATCTGAGAAGGGAGTCCAGCATGGTAATTGAGAAAAAGCGCACGGCGGATTTGATCCACGCCGACTACAATCCCCGGAAAGACCTCAAACCTGGGGACGCTGAATATGAAAAGCTGAAACGCTCCATCGAGCAGTTCGGCTATGTGGAGCCGGTGATCTGGAACAAGACCACCGGCTTTGTCGTGGGCGGACACCAGCGGCTGAAGGTGCTGCTGGACATGGGCATCACCGAGGTGGAGTGCGTGGTGGTGGAGATGGACGCCGAGAAGGAAAAGACGCTGAACATCGCCCTCAACAAAATCTCCGGCGAGTGGGACAAGGACAAGCTGGCCCTGCTAATCGCCGACCTCCAAGGGGCCGACTTCGATGTGTCCCTCACCGGCTTCGAGCCTGCGGAAATCGACTCGCTGTTCAAGGATGCCCAGCAGAGCAAGGTCAAGGATGATGATTTCGATGTGGAGGCCGAACTGAAGGAGCCTCCCTTCACCAAGGCCGGGGATGTGTGGACGCTGGGGCGGCACCGGCTGGTCTGTGGCGACAGCACTAGGGCTGAGACTTTCGCCCTGCTCATGGGTGACCGCAAAGCCAATCTGGTCATCACCGACCCACCCTACAATGTGAACTACGAGGGCAGCGCCGGAAAAATCCAGAATGACAACATGGGGAACGAGGCGTTCTACCAGTTCCTTTTGGCGGCGTTCCAGAACACCGAGGCTGTGATGGCGGATGACGCCAGCATCTATGTGTTCCACGCCGACACCGAGGGGCTGAACTTCCGCCGCGCCTTCGCGGATGCCGGGTTCCGGCTCTCCGGGACGTGTATCTGGAAAAAGCAATCTTTGGTGCTGGGCCGCTCCCCGTACCAGTGGCAGCATGAGCCGATCCTGTTCGGCTGGAAGAAAAAGGGCAGGCACCAGTGGTACACGGGCCGAAAGGAGTCCACCATTTGGGAGTTCGATAAGCCCAAGAAGAATGGCGACCACCCCACCATGAAGCCGATCCCGCTGCTGGCCTACCCCATCATGAACTCCAGCATGAGCAACACTCTGGTGCTGGATCCCTTCGGCGGCTCCGGCTCCACGCTGATTGCCTGTGAGCAGACCGACCGCTCCTGCTGCACCATCGAACTGGACAAAAAGTTCTGCGATGTGATCGTCAAGCGGTACATCGAACAGGTAGACTCCGCCGATGGCGTTTCTGTCCAGCGGGATGGGCTGACCTATCAGTATTCGGAGGTCCGCAATGGAACGGAATAATACACTCACCCTCGGCAGCCTGTTTGACGGCTCCGGGGGATTTCCCTTGGGCGGGTTGCTGGCAGGCATCACCCCGGTCTGGGCCTCGGAGATCGAGCCGTTTCCTATCCGAGTGACCACCAGGCGGTTCCCCAACATGAAGCACTACGGAGACATCTCCCGGATGGATGGCGGGAAGATCGAGCCGGTAGACATCATCACCTTCGGCTCCCCGTGTACCGATATGAGCATCGCCGGGAAAAGGGCTGGGCTGGATGGCGCCCAGTCCTCGCTGTTTTATCAGGCCATCCGCATCATCAAGGAAATGAGGTGTGCGACCCATGGAAGATACCCGCGGTGGATCTGCTGGGAGAATGTTATCGGGGCGTTCAGTTCAAACCAAGGTCGGGACTTCAAAGCCGTTCTCGAAGCGGTCATCGGCCTTATCGAGCCGGGGGCTGAGGTGCCTATGCCTGAGAAAAGCCGCTGGCCCTACGCCGACATTTACATGGGAGAGCGATGGAGCGTTGCGTACCGCACTGTCGACGCGCAACATTGGGGAGTCCCCCAGCGAAGACGCCGCATCTACCTTGTCGGCGATCTTGCAGGCCAGTGTGCCGGACAAGTATTATTTGAGTCCGAAGGCTTGTCAGGGTATTCTGCGGCGGGCTTCCGTGCGTGGCAAAGAGCTGCCAGAGATCCTGCGGCTGGCCTTGGAGCGGCAGGCGGCATCTGCCTGAATGACCAGGGCGGCGGTCGGATGGATGTGTCCGAGGAGGTGACCGCCACCCTCCGCGCCCAGGAGTATGGGCATCCTCCCTGCGTCCTGGCAGCAGGATTCTGCAAGGAACCTTCCGCCCAGAGCCGGGGCATCGGCTACGAGGAGGAACGCGCCCCCACCCTCCGGGCTGGGGCGATCCCCGCCGCTGTTGCGCTGGAAAGCCACCCCATGGACGGGCGGATCAAGATCGATGAGAGCGGTTCCGTTCAGACGCTGACCTCCCGCATGGGGACAGGCGGGATGAATGTTCCGCTGCTGCTGAAGATCCGCTCCGGCTGCGAGGGCGGCGGCAAGGGGCCGCTCATTCAGGAGGATGTGTCTGCCACGCTCTCCTGCAACAACGACCAGACGCTGTTCGTGCCGTTCTGCAAGGGGACCCGCCCCCACTCCGCCCAGGAGGGCCAGGTGTGGAAGGAGGCCGCGATTGCCAACACACTGAACACGTTTGACGTGGGCGAGAGCAGATGCAACGAACTGGCGGTGCGGGCCTTTGGCATCAGTGCCGCCGCCAGCGCCGGGATGCTCTCGGATAATCCCCGCGCCGGAATTTACGAGGCCAGGACCTCACGGACGATTGATCAGAGCGGCGGTAATCCCGGCTGCAACCAGGGCGGTATCGCCGTGGTGGAGGGACCTGCCTACGCCATCACCCCGTGCAGCTACACCCAGGTGGTGGAGGAGCAGGTTCCCACGCTGACGGCACGGGATTTCAAGGACCCCACCGTGGTCAACCGGGGCTACAGTGTGAGAAGGCTCACGCCCACAGAATGCGCCAGATTGCAGGGCTTCCCCGACTGGTGGTGCGCCGGGCTGGAGACGCCGGAACCGACCGAGGAGGACATCGCATTCTGGGCCGAAGTTTGGGAGACGCACCGCCGGGTGGTAGGCGGCTCCACTAAGCCCAAGACCCGGAACCAGATCGTCAAGTGGCTGAAAGATCCCCATTCGGATGCCGCTGAATATAAGATGTGGGGCAA
>CAJUPS010000036.1 GCA_910588045.1 uncultured Oscillospiraceae bacterium
AGCCCTTGAGCACGCCTGCGTTGGCGCAGGTGCTCACCGCGTTGTTGTACCAGTCACCGGCGTTCACGTCGGAGAAGCTGTTCGTGGTGGACCAATTGGCCTGGCGGTATTCATCCGTCATGAGACGGAAGAAGATCGTTGCGGCCTCGGCGCGGGTGATGTTCTTGAGCGGACGCACAGTGTCATCGTCATATCCGATGATGTATGCGAAGTGCTCCACATCGTTCAGGCCCACGGAGCCAGCCAGAGGCGTCTGGTCATCGGTGATCGTCGTGCCGGGTGTGGGTGTGGGAGTGGGCGCCGGGGTACTCGGGGTGGGCGTCGAGGGGACGAAGCCGGGGTCGAAGGGCGGGTTGTAGGGCAGAGCGAAGCTTGCGGTGAAGGTGTAAGTGCTGCCGCCGCGTACATTATTCAGTCCGCCCGCCAGTGTGGAGTTGTTCAAAGTACCCGTGAACCCAGGATTGGCAACGGCGGTGTGAGTCAGCTGCCAACCGGCAAAATAGTAATCGGTGTACAGCGTAGGTACAGCCAGGGAACCGGTGATGGTAACATTACCAGTTTCAGAGCTGCTCGGATTGATCGTCAGCACCTCAGCAGCGCCGGTGACCGTACCGCCAGCCGTAGCCGTGTACACAACGAGTACCTGATACCGGTCGGCAATACCGTCGCCGGGCTCGCTGCCATTCGTGTCATTGCTGCCGGTCCAGTTGTCCAGATCGTAGTAGACGTCTACCGTCTTTGCGGTATCGTTGACGACCTTGCCATCCGGATTTCTGAGCACATAGTGGTCCGTACCGCGGGTTACATCATTAGCCGGGGTGACAGTTGCGGGATCCTTGACAGCGGTGCCGGGAACAGAGGTATCCGTCCCCGCCTGGTTGACGTAGTGGTACGTCACCTGATACTCGCCATCGTTTTTCTGCCAGACGGCATACAGTGTGACTGTGCGGTCGGCATCTGTGATTTGCACAGATGCACCGGGCTTATACACTTCTGTGCCAGTCGCACTGGTTGCCCAGCCCTTGAACGTATGGTTTGCGCGGACCGGCGTCACGTCAGGAATCTGGATGCTGACAGTACCACTGCCGACAGCCGTTTGGGTTGTGGGCATCGAGGTCACACTATCGGTGGTGTTCGCATTGAAATTCAGCTGATAGGTGAACTCGGCCAGCTCGTAGGCAATGGTCACCGTGTAGCTGCCCTTGTCCGCAGCCGCAAAGGCTACATTCGGGGCAGTACCAGCATTGGTGACAGAGGCATTACTGCCGTCGGTGATGGAAACAGGATTAGTGGCGGCAAGAGCAAAGCTCTTGTTCACGCCGTTCACCTGCTTCTCAATGGGACCAGTCACAACGTTGAAAATGGTGACCTGACCATTGGAAATCTGCACCTCGCCGCTGGAGACCTGTTCGTCCGCGATAGTCTGAGCAGTACTATCCACGGTATAGGTATACTTACGGACAACCGTTACCGTGGCCTTGGGAGTGCCACAGATAATGTCGAACTTGAATCCGGCAGTGCCAGAGGGAGCAGTCCATGTCTCGGTCGTGCTGTCCCAGGTCAGTGTGATTTCCTTTGTGGCGGTTTCACCCTGCTTCAAGCTATGACCACTCGTGCTGCTGTTGTAATCAGCCACGTAATTGTCAGAAGCCGCCGTGACCTTGCAGGTAAACTTATCCGCCTCGGTACCTGTACCTGTTACAGCGCCGATGGTGATGCCGTTCACAGCTGCGTCAGCTGCATACTTGGCATCTTCGTGCGCGGGAGCGATCTCCGCATTGACGCAGTCCAAAACGACAACCGCATCGGCAGTAACATTGAGAATGCTGTACAGGTCCTTCTTCTCAGGAGCCTTGGGCGTCTTGGTGTACTGTGCGGTGTAGGTGATCACCGTAGTGCCGTTTTCCGTGGTTGTCGCAGGATCGGACCAATCCTTGAAGGTGTAAATGTACTTGGAAGTTGCTGTGTCGTCGGGATGCTTTAGCGTAGTAGTAGCAGCTCCCTTGTAGTCGGCCTTCGTAACCGTCTTGCACTTGGAAATCTGCTGTTCATCCAAAGTCTCTCCGCTGCCGGTATTGGCGGGAGTTGCTTCAGAAGCAGCATTCACCCACTTATAGGTGACCTTCGGCCCCACAATGCGGAGGGTCGGCACGTCAGTATCATTGGCAGTCCATGTTTTGGATGTGGCGTTCCAAGTAAAGGTCTTGGTGATCGTTGCATGATTGGGAGCAAGACTGTGATTATAACCAACTGTTGCGGACTCTGCGCTATTGTAGGCAGCAAGCCACTTGGAAGTGTCTACAGTCAGCGTGCAGGTGTAGACACCAGAACCGTCAGAGGTTTCCTTAGGATCGCTGACTTTGCAGTAAGTGGCGTCGGTCAGTGCCCAAGTGTCCTTGTTGTGCGTACTGTTGTCATCGCAGACAACCTTGCCTGTCACGTTCAGCTGGCCCAGCTCGGGCTTGATGACATCCGGTTTATCATCATCGGGGTTTGTGTCGGTATCAAAACCGGAATCGTTACCCCAATAGTCGTCATCCCCATTACCGGAGGAGAAGGACAGCACACTGGCTGTGAGCAGGCTGACCTCTCCCGGCTGGGAAGCCGCAGGAGCCTTGTACCAGTTCGCCAGCGCCTTGGCATAGTTGGTCAGGTCAGCGCCGACAGTGGCCTTCACAACCTTTACGGTGTAGGTCAGAACGACCACATCGTCCGGGTTAATGGGCTTATCGGTGATCTCCCAACCAAACACATAGCCATCGGCATAGCCGTCGTTATCGGAGTCGGTATTGCCGTGCTTCCACTCGATAGTCGCGGCCTGGGCAACTGCATCGTTTTTACCCTTGACCGTTGCCTTCACGCTGTCAATCTTGAGCAGCATTCGAGGCTCCTTGTCATCAGTAGTGGGCATCCGGTCCTTGATGGTGAGCTTCTCCACAGGCAGACCCGTCTTGTTGGTCACGGTGATCGTGTAGTTGACATCCCTGCCGTTGGCAACAATGCGGGAGCTGATCTCCTTCTTGAGAGTCATATTTCCGGTCTGCACCGGCGCGGGAGGAGACTTTGCATCATCGTCCGCATCGGGCTCCGGTTCCAAAGTCGTGTTTTCCGGATCCCAGTTCTTCGTGACACTGGCTGTATTCTCGATCTTCTGGTCAGCGCCAGTCACTTCGGAAACCGTAGCCTCAATCACAAGGATGACGGATTTGCTGGCAGCAAGATCGCCCAGCTTGTAATACTTGCTCTGAACAGGTGTTACGCTACTGCCCTTGCTGCCATCCACATTTTGGATATACGCCTCTCTGAACGTCAGCATGGAGCTCAGTTCATCTTTGACCACTACGTTCCTGGCAGTTGCCTCGGCGTCAGGGTTCGTCACCGTGATGACAAACTTCACCACGTCATCTTTCTGCGCGGCTTTCTTGCCATCAGGAAGCACAATGGTCTTGGTGAGCTGGAGCTTCGTGGTATAGACGTTGTTGATCGTGATAGTGGGAGCGGTGCCCGGAGTGGTCGTACCAACGTCCGTGCCAACGTCGCTGAGTGCGCTTACGCCAGCGGCAGTGCCGATGGGCTTGCCGTTCACGGTCACGGTACCCACAAGGTCCGTGCCAAGATCGCCGGTGGCGGTGACCTCCAAGGACTTGCCGGTGACCGCAGCGTTCCTCTCCGTCAAAGCGAGGTCCGCACCCTTGGGAATCTCGATGTCCCAGGAGAGGGAAAGGGGATTGGTTTCCTTTTGCACATCCCGGGTGTTTTCATCAAGAGTTCCCGACGCAGTTCCAGCTGTGTATGCCAGCGCAAATTCTTCGGGAATTTTGTCTACGCCGGTGAAGATCTTGGTGATGACGATGGGGGTGGTTAGGGCAGAGTTATCCTTCCATGTAGCGGTGTAGACGATAATATAAGAATCCTTACCATCTACTTTGATGGAATCCTCTGCTACTACTAATGTTTTGACCTCGGGGGACCAGCCGGTAAAGGTATAGCCATCGCGTTTAGGCTGGACCGTGCCATCAGTCAAGGTTTCGGTGCCCTTGTCAGCTGACCTGAAGGCGGGGGTGGAGTCGTTGACTTTCAGGCCACGAGTTTCCTGAGGGTCAAAGACGGTGTGGTCTGCGCCGTCGCGGTAAATGACAGTATAGGTGGGATTTTCAATATTCTGTTTGACTTCAAAACGTCTTACGTCATAGTAGATGCCCATTGAGTAAGTTTCATCATTTTCCCAGCTATACCCACAGACAACGGTATCCTTGCCGGAAGCAGTTCCAGCTGTAACACTGTAACCGCCAGTCCTGCTGTCGCTATTATTGGGTGTAACTATGACAAGATCCGCTTCGCTCTTGGGCGCAGCTTGTAGAGAAAAAGTAAAATTAGTGGGAACTGCGGAGCTGTATTGATACATCCTCGTCTCATTCTGAGCTAATTCTACGGTTTCAACGGGATAAACATGAATATTGAACGTTTCAGTAATGTAGAAAAGAGAGTCATCAACAGTTGTGGTATATTCTACAATAACACTGCGGTTTCCGGTCGTATTGCTGCTGCTCACTGCATCAACGTAGAGCTCATTCCCCTCTGGATTTGTCACGTCCACTTTTGCAAGTCCATTGGTGCTGTCAGTTACAGTTAGAACGTCCAAATCTGCCGGGGTACCATCGTTGTTGTCCCACCCACGTACTAATCCAGCCACACTAGTCGCATCATTAGGAATATATATGTCGTTGGAAATGGAAAGCGAGTAGTCAGGTTCCTCATACCAAATTACTTGCCAGTTTTGATCTGTTTTGCTATTCCAGCGTTGCATATTTTTAGTTGCATAGCTGGAAATCCATTTCCAATTTGCTCCATCCCAATATGCGGCACCGTCAATAGCCATAAGCGCATGTGGCCCGTACTTGTATGCCTTATATGCTTGTAAAAGTTTTTCAGTATTCCAATCTAATTCATATTTGTATGGATAGCGGCTACTGGGTGCATTTTCTTCGGAACCGTCATTGGGAACGATTGTACCACCAGAAAAGTAATCTGCCGCCCTATACTCATGAAGCCAGTTTCCCTGATCAATGTAAATATGGTTCAGATAAGCAGTCGACCCATAATAGTCACAAAGATAATACTGATCAAAACAACAAACATGAACTATTATGTTGCTTAAATCTGGTATAGAAGTAGGTTTCTTGCTAGGGTCAACTGGTGTAGGGTCAGGGTCCGTCTCACTGGTCCCATAGTTAGTAACTGTATAGTAGAACACGATATTCATAGGATACGTGCCCAAAGTGTCATGGGGATAGTACGCAGTACCGCCGACACAGATGGTCACACGACCAGCTCTGGTGCCCGGAGTGAAGGTAATGGGCAGCTCTCCGCTATTGGTGCTGCGGGGAACGTCAACTTTCACAACATCAGTATCGTAGTAATCTACATAGACATTGTCCCATCTAGTCACCTTTACGGGTCCACTGAACCAATTACCGGTGGGCCAAACAGTGGGAGTACCTTTGTCGGTAATAGGACCGCCGTCCAACACGATGATGCCTTGGAACCAGTCGCCATACTCGTTAGCATTGTCAGCATTTTCAAATCCGGAATAGACAATGCGGGAGTTGTTGGTTGTGGGGGTCTCATCTGCCAACATTGCTCCGCCCGCAGGTAGAGTATCGCCATCTCCGTCCCCCTCGTCCTCACCGGTCAGCCTCATCAGCATAGCGACAACCTGCTCGTCGTCATCCAATCCGGCGTCCTGCACCGCCACATAGGCGGCCATAGCGATTTCATACAGCGCGGCGTACTCCTCGGCATTATCTTCAGTGACCTCACCGAAGGCCAGTACCGCCGCCGCTGCATCCAAAAACGCCTTGACCTCCTCGGGCACCTCGGGGGCCTGGTTCGCCCGGACCGTCTGGATTGCCGCCTGGATAGCGTCAACGGTTGCCAGAGCTGCGGCGACGTCCTCCCGCGCCTGGAGTTCTACGCCAAGTGCGGCGTACAAGGCCAGGACATCGGAAACCTGGGCGTCAACCGCCTCGACGGTCTCCTCGGTGACCAAAACGGCCTCCGGCAGCGCCGCCACGGCGTCCAGGAACGCCTGGACCTCGGCGGGGACCTCGGGCTCCGCTGTTACGGGAGCGGTGCAGTTCCAGTAGCCCTCGACCACGACCCTGACGCACTCGTCGCCGTGCTCGTGATTGCAGGGCTGACCCGCAACGGCGGGCGTATAGGCGCAGTCCTCCGCATGGGTGATCTCGCCCGTTACTTCGTTTGCCTCTGCGCCGCAGGTGCAGGGAATCTCCTCCACCGGCGCGGCATAGCCGCAGTCTGGGGTGTGCTCATGCTGGCAGTCGGGTTCTGTTACTGGGTCTACCCATGTGCACTGCCAGCCGTTCTGGTTGTGATCATGGCCGATGTCCTCTGCCATTGCCGTGATCGGCAGGAGGCTCAAGCACATGATCAGGGCCATGAACAATGCAAGTCCGCGCTTGCGTAAGTGCTTGTAAATTCTCATATAATACTTCCTTTCTTTGGAAAATTCGGATCAGTGATCCGGCGGCTGGCTGACATGACGCAAAAATGCGTTTTAGTCCCTGTTAGCTTTGCGGACCGTCTTTTCAGACGGGGTGCCGGTTTTCCAGCAGCCGGGCTGACATAGTTCGTCGAAGCAGTCGGGTTTCCCCTTCTGCCTCTCCTCGCTCCACGAAGATACTTCGTCGGGTCTTGGCAGAGGTCCCCTTGCGGGGTACGATACCTTAGTCCCCATTGCTTTGCAGTCCCACAGTTTCCCGTGGTTTGCCAAAAATGGTTGTGCTGCGCTGGGTCAATTTGCGGACATTGCGGTCCGTGGCCCGCCCCGATGTGCCCCCGGGGCCGCCTGCTCCATGGGCATCCCTCCTCTTCTGCTTTATAGTCGAGCTCCGTTTGGACGTATATACCACCCGACCCACCCCGAGAGTGCGGTGGAAACGGGAGTATACCCTTGCCAATTTACTGTGTTATGGTTCTTCGCTATACCCTAGGCTTTGCGTCCTGATTATCTGCTATTGAAACCGATGGAGAGGGCGCATTCTATGGCTATACCCATAGCTTTGCGTCCCAAAATTATCACACACGTGCGCCACGGGGCATAGCGATAATAACCTACAATCATTATAGCAACGGCTGCCACAAAATGCAATACCCTTGTGAAATTCTGGACATAAAATTTTCGATGCTTGTCCATCTGCAAAATCTTTTGTTGGGGCTTGCCCTGCTGGGATTTTACATACATTGTATTACTACGATCAAAACGGATTTCTGTGAATTTCTTGAAAATCATCAAGCCCATTTGAACGATTTGCCAGCAGTATTTTATCTTTATTGAACAAGCTATGAAACTGTGATGCGTTTTTGACCCATTGCTTTTCTTTTACCTCCAGCGGCAAGCAATCCATTCTCTTCGCATATGCTTTATCATCTTAACTCTGGAGGTGTTTATTTTGAAATCCCCCAATTTAGTGGTGACTTGTTCCTATACGGAAGACAACACTTTTCTAAAAGAAATCATTGAAAATTCTTTCAAGGCATTTCTAAAAAAAGAACTACAGAATGTTCCAAAATGGATGTGTAAAAGAGTGTAATGATAGTGATGAATGGCCGCTTATCTCAGGAGGGATGATATGTACTTAGAGATAAGCAATCCGACGGATTACCATGCAGCGTTGTACATCAGACTATCAAAGGAGGATGAGAGCGAGGGCCCATCCGAAAGCGTCAATAATCAGCGATCCCTGCTCAACGACTTTGTTCAGCAGCACCGTCTCCGCGTCTACGATACCTACATCGATGACGGTTGGAGCGGAACCAACTTCGACCGACCGAATTTTCAGCGTATGATCGCTGACATCGAGGCCCGGAAGGTCAATATGGTCATTACTAAAGATTTGAGTCGCCTGGGCCGCGATTATATCTTGACTGGCCACTACATGGAGCGGTACTTCCCTGAACACCGCGTCCGTTACATATCTCTTCTGGACGGCATCGACACCGGAGTGGATTCCACCGCTAATGACATCACTCCCTTCCGCGCTATTATGAACGACATGTATGCCAAGGACATCTCCAAGAAGATCTCCAGCGTCAAGCACGACAAACAGCGCAAGGGCCTGTTCATCGGCGGCAAGCCGGTCTACGGCTACAGGATGCACCCAACGGAGAAAAACAGGATTGTTATCGACGAGGAAGTGGCCCCCATGGTACGACGGATTTTCGGTATGGCTCTGGAGGGGATCAGCTGCCGTCAGATTGCCGCCCAACTCAATGCCGAGGGCGTCCCCACCCCGGCCACCTATGCTGGATTGCCTGTGCCGAACCCTGGCCCCTATACTGGCCTGTGGAGCAGTGAGAGGGTATCTGACATGCTGCAAAATGAGACCTACATCGGCAGCATGGTCCAGGGCCGCACCCGGAAGATCAACTACAAGTCCAAGAAGTGCATCAAGCAGGACCGTCGTGACTGGGTGGTGGTAGAGGGGACGCATGAGCCATTGATTGACCGGGAGACCTTCGACAAGGTGCAGGGCCTGATCAATAGCCGCCGACGAACCCGGAGCCGCACATACGACTTCCTGCTCAAGGGTTTGATTTTCTGTCACGAGTGCGGCTATCCGCTTGCGGTGATCAATCGAAAAACGGCATCCGGTGAGGATCGTTTGCTCTTTGTTTGCCGAACCTACCAACGTTTTACCAAAGCCGGGGTCTGTACCAGCCACACCATCAAGGTTGAGACAGTCACCCAGGCGGTGGTGGAAAAGGTGAAAGAGGTCTGCGGAGCCTATCTGCAAGCGGACCAGCTTCTGCCCCTGGCCCAGCGAGAAGTAGCAAGAACCCTGGCCGAGGCGGACAACGCGAAGGAGATCAACACCCTGAAAGCCAAGATCGACAGTCTGACAGCCCATCTGGACAGGGTCTACATGGATAAGCTGGGAGGCATTCTGGACGAAGCCGATTTCCAGCGCATCTATGGCAAGGTCAAAGCCGACCGCGCTGCCCTGGAGCAGCGGCTCAGTCAGCTCAACCGGCCTGACTTCTCTCCGGCGGAGCAGCTGGACTTGGCAAAGAAATTGACGGGGCGGTTTCTGGAAACCGCCTCCGCCAATCGGGAACTGCTGGTCAGCCTGATTGAACGGGTGGAGCTGACCGCAGACAAGCAAATCATCATCAAATTCCGCTTCAAACAACTGGAAAACACATAAATAGACACCAGTTGGCAACGGTATCGTTTACAATACCCGGGGCGCTATGTCTCCCGCATCGAAAAACGCGCCCTCAGCAAGCTGGAGGAAGCCCTGGGAGGGCACATATAGCGCATTACGGCTTCTTCCCCTTTTTCGCCACACTGTTGGTATCCAGAGAGTCCCGGAACACCACAAATCGGTCATACAGAAACTCCAGCACAAAATTGGAGATCATATTGATGGCCGTGACCAGGTACTCATTCCATCGCAGTCCTTCCGCCAGATAGTTCCCCAGTAGTGTGGACAGCGGCGTGAACACACAGTAGAACCCGAACACCAGCGCCATGGCCTTGGGAACGTTACTGGCGGACTGGAACGTATACCGCCGGTTCAGGGTGAAATTCCATAGCACCGACAGAACCAGGGCAATGAGATAGCAGGGCCAGTAGCTCCAGGCGGTCAGCTCGTTGAGCAGGGAGAAGGCCCCGATCTCAATGATCCCGGCGGAGATGGAAAACAGGAGAAATTTCAGCGAGCGGAGGATTTCCTTACGATTCATCAGTTTGCTCCCTTCTGTCCGTTCAGTGCACGAAAGTTCGCCTTATTGGCGGCATACAGCTTTCGGAACACGGCGTAATTCCGGTCATAGACCGCCCGGCTGTCCGGACGGGGCGCAAAGGTCCGCTCCGGAGGAATCAGCGTTCCCACCGCGTCCAGGTCCGGGATCACCCCCAGCCCCACCGCCATCACCGCTGCCGCGCCCACACTCCCCACATTCTGGGGCGAGGCCACGGTCTCGATGGTCCGCCCGGTGACGTCGGCCAGGATCTGGGCCGTCACGGCCGACAGCGCCCCACCCCCTGCGAACCGGACGGGATCGGATGTCTTCACCTTCCGCGCCTGGCACTCCAGCATCCACCGCAGGTGGAAGCACACGCCCTCCAGCACCGCACGGATGAGCTCGGTCTTCCCGGTATCCAGGCGGATGTTGAAAAACATTCCCGCCGCCGCCGGGTCCTCGAAGGGGCACCGGTTGCCGTGGAGCCAGGGGGTAAAGATTACGCCGCCGGACCCCGGCGTAGCTTTTTCCACCGTCTCGGTGAGGTAGTCGTAGAGACTGGCGTACACGACCTCCTGGCCGCCGGTCACATCCCGCTTCTCCAGGTAGACCCCGATTTCGTCCAGCGCCAGGTGGTCCTTCACCCACTCCAGGCACTTTCCGGCGGTCTCCATCTCGGCAAAGTAGTTGTACCGCCCCTTCTGTGCCCCCACGATCGCGGCAATCATGGCGTCCACGTCCACGAGCTGACGGTCCGTCACGGTGATGACCCAGCCAGAGGTGCCACAGTAGATATGGGTGCTGCCCACCACCGTGCATCCAGCCCCCACACCGATGAGGGACGCGTCTCCCCCGCCGCCGAATACCGGCGTACCGGGGGCCAGCCCCAGCTCCGCCGCCGCGCGATCCGTCAGCCCTCCCACCCGGTCTGTGGACTGGATGATGGGCGGCAGATGGGCCGCGTTGACGCCGAACATGCCGCACAGCTCCCGGCTCCAGGTTCGCTTTTTGGTATCGTAGAGCAGGGTGGCATAGGCGGAGTCCTCCGTCATCACCGCCCGGCCGGTACAGCGCAGCAGCAGGTAGTCCTTCACGTCCAGCCACTTGTCCGTCCGGCCGAACTTCTCCGGCTCATGGGCCTGGACCCACTTGTACTTCCACACCGGGTCCTTCACGCTGCTGGGCACGGCCCCGTTGGCCCTCAGGCATCTGAGCAGCTTGACCACGTTGGCCCCGGCCACCTGGGGACCGTGGGCCAGCCCCTTTTTCAGCTCCGCCCCCGCCCGCTGGTCCATGTAGCTCATCGCCCTCCGCACGGGGACGCCCTCCCGGTCCACCAGTACCAGGCCCTGCATCTGGGAACAGAAGGATATGCCCGCCACCTGCTCCGGCGTGACGTCCGTCTTTGCGAACAGCGCCCGGGTGGTACGGCACATCGCCTGCCACCACTCCTCCGGGTCCTGCTCCGCGCCGCCGTTCTCCAGAAGGTACAGCCCGTAGCCCTCCTGGGCGCTGGAGAGCAGGGTGATCCGCTCCTCCAGGGCGAACAGGCAGGTCTTCACCCCCGTCGTCCCAATATCATAGGCCAATACATAGGTCATTTCATTCCCTCCCTGGCAAATGCCGCTTCCAGAAATTTCAGCAGCTCCTGCTCCAGACGCCCCTCCGCGTCCTCCAAGGCCCCGCCGCAGTAGAGGCGAAAACGCTCCCGATAATAATCGCAGCACCCCGCGAACTGGACCATCATCAGCAGACTGTCAAAAAAGAAGGCCGACAGCGCCGGATCCATGTCCTCCCGCAGGTCCCCCGCCGCCTGCCCGGCGGCAACGGCTCTGGTATACAGCCGGGCCGTGATTCCCTCGATCTCCCCGGCCAGTCTGACCGCCCCCTCCCCGCCAGAGGCGGTCAGGGTACAGTACAGGCGCACGTAGGCCCCGTGCTCCCGGGAGAACCGGAGCAGGGCCCGGATCATCCGCCGGGCGTACTCCCGGAAGTCCGCCTCCTCCGCCGTGACCTCCGCCAGCGTCCGGTCCAGGGCCTCCAGACTCCGGTCCAGGCAGGCCCGGAAAAAGGCCCCCTTGTCCGCATAGTATTTGTACAGCACCCCCACGCTGATTCCTGCCCGGTCCGCGATGGCCCGCATGTTGGCTCCCGCCGGGCCGTGGCGGGCGAACTCCTCCACTCCGGCCTCGAGCAGCCACTCCAGCTGCTCCTCCGACAGCTTCTTCAGCATTGGGCCTTCCTCTTATAGGACCGCTGGTACACCAGCCGTTGGAGCGCCGCGTCCACTGCCCCCAGCGGGCGGCCGCCTCCCACCGCGTCCGCGTACAGCTTTGCCGCACACCCCTTGCACAGCAGGGCACACACCGCCTCCGCACCGCTCTCCGTGTCGGCAGTGCAAATCGCGCCTGCGCCCTGAAGCAGTACGGCGTTCCGGCCTTGGAGCGCCTTCCGCACCCGCCCCGGGTCCGGCGGCACGCAGAGGATGTCCGCCCCGGCGATCTGCGCCAGATCGTCCAGATAGGGCCGCAGGCGGCGGCCCTGGGCCGCCACCGCCCGCACCTCCGGGGAGGCGTCCCAGAGGGCGCAGAGCCCCTCCGGGACCGCCGCGAGGAGCTCCTCCGGAACCGGCGGGGCCTCTACCGCAGGCAGATCTCCCAGCCAATCCCGGACCCGCGCCTCGCAGACCTCCTCCAGGGCCCGGGCGGCAGCAAAGGCGTCCTCCAAGTCCCGTCCCAGGCACAGCGCCCCGTGACTGCGCAGCAGGAACGCCCGGCTGTCCGGCCAGGCGGTCTCCTCCGCCTCCACGGCCCGGCGCAGCCGCTTTGTCCCCGGCAGGCCGTAGGCCGCACAGGGGACCCGCTTCCCCAACAGCGGGTGGGTAAAGCCAGTCAGGGCCCTGCCCTCGACCCCGGCCACAGAGGCCCAATACTGGTGGGTATGGATGATAAACCCCACCTCGGGCCGCAGGCGGTAGGCATCGGCGTGGATCCCCCGCTCGCTGGAGGGCTTGACGTCCCCCTCCCATGTTCCATCCGCGATATTCACCAGCACCAGCTGGTCCGGGTGCAGGGTCTCATAGGCCAGGCCGCTGGGCGTAATGAGGAACTGCGTGTCCGACACCCGGGCGCTGATATTGCCCCAGGTGCGTGCGATCAGCCGCTCCTCCACCAGCCGCGCCGCCGCCCGCAGGACCTGCTCCCGGGCCTCCACGGCGATCACTTTTTTCCTCCCAGGGGGCCGCAGGCCGCGAACACCCGGTCGAACCGGGCCAGCACGTCGTCGATCATCTCCTCGGTGTAGGCGGCGCTGGTGTACAGCCGGGACCCCGCCAGGGTGACGATCCCCTCGGCCATGTAGGCCGCCCCCATGTGTTCCATCTCCTTCTGCCGGACGCCGGTCTGCTTGAGGATCTCCGTGATGGTCCAGGGCCTTTTCCAGTCGATGCAGAAGTGCATGGTCCCCGCGTTATCCAGGTGACAGATGGACCCCTGGTTGAAGGCCACAAAGGGCAGGTCGTACTTTTTAATGCGCTCCTGGAGCCCCCGGGTCAGCCGGTCGCCCATGCGGCCCGCCGTCTCGCAGGCGTTGGTGCGCTCGATCTCGCACAGGGTGTAGTACCCCGCCGCGCAGGAGATGGGCGTGGCCGCCATGGTGCCGCCGCACATTGCCTTGGGCACCTTCTTCCCGGAGGAGTCCAGTCCCGCCCCCAGGTGGGCCATGCAGTCCGCGTGGCCCCCCACGCCGCCTGCACCGGGGTAGCCCCCGGCGATGATCTTCCCGAAAACCGTCAGGTCCGGGTCCACGCCGAAGAACCCCTGGGCGCCGCTGGGGCCGATCCGGAACCCGGTGACCACCTCGTCAAAAATCAGCAGCGCCCCATACTGCCGGGCCAGCCTGGCCGCCCCCCGGACGAACTCCCGGCTGACGGGGCGGGTGCCGCTCTCCGGGCCCATGGGCTCCAAGTACACCGCCGCGGTGCCGCCAGTGAGGCGGTTGGCCCTCAGCTTCTGCTCCAGGTCCTCCAGGTCGTTGGGGAAAAACTCGTCCGTGTGCTTGAACACAAAATTGGGCACGCCCTTGGACATGATGCCCTTTGTGCCCGGGACGCGCATCCCGTAGGCCAACTGGTCGGACCAGCCGTGGTAGGCCCCGCCCATCTTCAGGATGTTCTTCTTCCCGGTTTTCAGCCGGGCGATCCTTGCCGCGCACATGGCGGCCTCCGTGCCGGATCCCAGCATCCGGAACATCTCCACCGAGGGCACCATGTCGGAGATTTTTTTCGCCAGCTTGTACTCAAATTCGTGGAACAGTCCCGTAGAGGGCCCGCAGGTATTCAGCAGGTCGATGACCTGGTCCCGGACAGCGGGGACATTGCTGCCCAGGATGGTGGGTCCCCCGGCCTGGAGCAAATCGTAGTACCAGTTGCCGTCGATGTCCCACAGCTTCGCCCCCTCGGCCTTGGTAATCACAATGGGGAACGGATAGTTGAACGCCAGGTTGTGCTGTACCCCGCCGGGGATCACCTTTTTTGCCTGGGCGATCATCTCCCGGGACCGGGGACACTTCGCGTTGAAGTAGTTCTCCACATAGTCCGCCAGCCTGTCCCGCCGGATGGACCAGACGGGCTTTTTTATCAGCTCATCCAGCTGCGCCGTTACCTCCGCCGCGTCCAGGTATTGGTCAATCGCGAAACCGCCATATGCCATCTTGCCGCCTCCTTATGGTTGAAAAGATACATTCGTGAACAAAAGTTCACGTCTTGCTTTCAGCGTACCACATACGGAACAGATTGTCAACGGCCCAGCAGAATAAATGGTGCATGACCGCAGAGAGCGGTCATGCACCACGGTTCCTTTTTCAAGAAAGGGGTCACCGGTCTTCCCGGAAGTAGGACAATCCTAAGCTGGCGGGGGGCTGCTTCTCCTTGTTGTTGCGCATACTGGAGACGATCAGCACGATCACCGTCACCACATAGGGCAAAATCTTATACAGCTGCGTGGGCACGAAGGGGAGCACCAGGCGCAGGTACAAAATCATCAGCGCCCCGAACAGCACCGACCCCCATATGGCGTTCAGGGGCCGCCACATGCAGAAGATCACCAGCGCCACCGCCAGCCACCCCTCGCCGGAGAGGCCCTCGTGGTTCCACACGCACCCGGCGATGGTCATGATATACACCATGCCGCCGATGGCGGAGATGCCTCCCCCGATGACCGCCGCCAGGTAGCGATACCGGGTGACGCTGATGCCCGCCGCGTCGGCGGTGGCCGGGGACTCGCCCACGGAGCGCAGGTACAGCCCGGACCGGGTTTTATTCAGATACCAGAACATCCCCACGGCCAGCAGCACGCCCAGGTAGAAGAAGGCGCTGTGTCCGAACAGCAGTCCGCCCACCACCGGCAGGCCCGAGAGGGCGGCGGGAAAGGGGGAGTTCTGGAAGAAGCCCGCCAGGCGGTTGCTGATGGAGATATAGCCGCCCTCACTGACCCGCATGTACTCGCCCACAAACTGGCCCACGCCGGTGCCGAAGATGGACAGAGCCAGGCCCGTCACGTTCTGGTTGGCCCGGAGGGTGATGGTGAGGAAGCTGAAGATCAGGGACGCCGCCGCCCCCGCCAGGAAGGCGCACAGGATCCCGATGCCCACCGCCGCCAGGCCCGCGGCCCCGGCTCCCGCGGCCTTCTCGTAGTAGAACACGCCCCCAAGGCCGATGGCGCCGCCCATGAACATGATGCCCTCCACGCCCAGGTTCAGGCTGCCGGATTTCTCCGTGAGCACCTCCCCCAGGGTGCCGAAGAGCAGGGGCGTACCGTAGGTCACGGCGGCAATCAGCAGGGCCAGGAACGCCGTCAGAAAGCCGTTCATTTCGCCCCCTCCTTTCTCCTCCGGAAAATGAGCTGGAAGTTGATGAAGAACTCGCACCCCAGCATACAGAACAGCAGGATGCCCGTGATGATGTCGGAGATGGAGGTGGGGACGGCCATACGGGTCTGTAAGGTCTCCGCCCCCTTCTCCAGCACCGCCAGCAGCATGGAGATGGCCACCATGGCAAAAGCGTTGAGCTGACTGAGCCAGGCCACCGTGATGGAGGTGAAGCCCACGCCTCCGGCCACGCCGTCGTAGAGGGTGTTGTTGGCCCCCGAGGCCACGATAAAGCCCACGATGCCGCTGATGGCCCCGGAGAGGAACATGGTGCGCATCATGATGTACCCCACGTTCATCCCGGCGTACCGGGCGGTGTTGACGCTGTCGCCGATGACGGCGATCTCATAGCCCTGCTTGGTGTACTTCATATAGACGTGCATGAACACCACCAGCGCCAGCACGATGATCCACCCGCAGTGGACCCCCAGCACCTTGGGCAGACAGGCCGCCCGGTCAAACTGGGGGATGATCTGGCTGCCCTTCCGGCCCTCCCAGGGCCCGCCCTGGAGCCAGCGCACCACGCCGATGATGATGTAGTTCATCATCAGGGTGAACAATGTCTCGTTGGTGTTCCACTTGGCCTTGAAGAAGGCGGGGATCAGCGCCCAGATGCCCCCCGCCAGGGCCCCCGCCAGTCCCATCACCAGCAGCAGCACCGGCGCGGGCAGGCGGCCCGCCCAGAACAGGGCGAAGTAGCTGGCCGCCACGGCCCCGGCGGTGATCTGCCCCTCCGCGCCGATGTTCCAGAAGCGCATCTTGAAGCAGGGCGCAATGGCCAGCGCACAGCCCAGCAGGGGGACGGCGATCTTCACCGTCTGCCGGATGGCGGTCTTCTTCCCCAGGGCCCCGGAGAGGATGGTGCCGTAGGCGGTGAGGGGGTTGGCCCCCACCAGGCCCATCACCAGCGCCCCCAGCAGCAGGGCGACCACGATGGACCCCGCCCGGATGCACCAGACCTTCCAGCCCTCCATACCGTCCCGCTTGGCGAGGCGGAGGAAGGGCGTTTTCGTTTCATGGTTCATATACCACAGTCCTTTCCCCGTTACCGGTTCTCGTTGACGTACAGCTTCGCCCGGTTCTGGATGAGCTGCGCGGTCTCCTCCAGGGTCTTGTCCCCGGCGAAGTAGGGCTCCGCCTGTTCGGAGATGATGCTGAGGAGGTCGTCGTTTTCGCCCGTGATGTGGTCGATGGCATTGTAGAGCCGCCAGAATCGGTCCAACTGGGCGTCGTTGGGCGGCAGCAGGCAGGCCATCAGGATGATGTCCCCGGGATACCCCACGCCCAGGGCGAACTCCGAGTATTCCACCGGCTTCCCATCCGGATCCAGATAGTTCTCCCCCGTCTCTACGTCGTGGAAGTATTCCGTCGCCAACTGCTGTTCCAGGGTCTCCCGGTTCATGGAGAATCCGCTCTCCCACGGATACACATTGGGCTCGTCCGCGCGGACCGTATTGCCCTCCGGAAGCAACAGGGTCCGCAGGAAGGCCCACGCCCCCTCCTTCGCCCCACTCCCGGCGGAAATGGCCATGCATTCATAAATGGAAAAGCTGCTGCCCGCGCCGCTTGCCGACGGGAGGCCGGTATACGCGGCGTAAACACCGCCGTCCGCGCCGCCGATCACAGCGTCGGCGGCGATGGGCTCCCGCTCCGACTTTACAACCGGGTCCATGGCCGAGAGGATTGCGTTGCGCCCAAAGTTATAATTCTCCTTCACATAGCGGGAGGGAGAAACCTCATAGCCGTAATCAGTGACATACGAGTAGAGGATGTCCGCATCCCACAGCCGCTGCTCATAGTCCGTCAGCCCGTCAGGACCGCTGAACAGCACGTCGTCCAGCACAAGGTCCTTCGGCTCCTGAAGCTTCCGCGTATAGAGGACCGGTCCCCCCTCCCAGGGGAACACACGGCAAGGCTCCACCACGTCCGCGTCATGTCGGTAAATTCCCCTGTTTTCCTCGAACAGCGTCCATATCTCCAGGTCTGCGGAGTCCATTGCGCTCGTTGGCTCCTGACTGCTGCCAGCCATCCGCAGAAGGGATTGGAACTCTTCTCCGTCGAAGGAGCACTCGCCGGTCTCCCAGTCTACAAACTCGTCCAGACACATACTGGTCAGCTTGTACAGCTGAGACTTCCGGTCAACCCGGTTGAAATAGGGTTGGACAAGCCGCGTCCAATACAAGCCTCCCACATACAGGTCCGGCATCTGTCCCCCGAAGGCGTCCAGCATCTCCTCCATGGTCCAGCCGGTCCGGCCCTCCGCCACCGCCGCGCTGGTCACGGCGGTCTCGATGGCGAAGCCCGAGCAGATCCGGTACAGCTTCCCCTCCATCTCCATGCAGGAGAGCACGTGCTCCATCACCTTCTCCCGGCCCAGGTCCGGGTCTCCCTCGATCCAGGGCCACAGGTCCTCCAGCAGACCCTGCCGGGCCAGCCCCTCCAGGGGGAGGGTTTCGCCCAGGATGTCGGGGACCTGTCCGCTGGCAAACTCCGCGTACATCCGGGTGAGCGCGCCCTGATAGATAGTATCGTCCGTCTCTCCCCAGGACAGCATTCCCTCGGCGTAGTCCCGGATCTCGATCAGGTACTCCTTGTTCTCCCGGTTGAACTTCTTGATCCGCTGGCTGACGATACCGTTCTGGCCGATCATGCCGTAGACCAGCTTCACCCGGCCGTCCTGGGGCGCCTCGTCCAGAGGCTCCAGCCGCAGCGCCTGGATATGGCCGCTGTAGCGGTCCATGCCGTTTTGCTGCACGGAGGTGAGGACCATGGCCCGGCTCTCCTCCAGCAGGGCGTAGCCCATCACGCTGCTGGGGTTCTCCAGCCGCACGTCGTTCCAGTTCAGCATCCGCCGGGGCAGCTCCTCCCCGGGGACCAGGCCGTACACCGTGTCATCGAGCGTATAGAAGACCTCACAGCCGCCGCTGCCGCTGCAAATCCCGCTCGCGCCGCTCTGCACCGCCCGGGCCGGGGCGCCCCAGTCCTTGGTCCCGGCGTCGATGGGGCGGACCTCCCGCTTCCCGCCGGGCAGCGCGGTCAGGGCCGCGACCCTCCCGTCGGGCAGCGCGGCCAGTGCGCTCTCTGCCCCGCCGGCAAACAGGTTGCCCGCCGGGCTCCCCTTGAGCGTAAAGAGGATCTGCCCCTGGCCGTCCAGGACCAGGACGCGCTTGCTGTCCGAGAGATAGATACGGCCCTCGCCGTCCGCCGCCACGCCGCTGAAGCTCATCAGCTTCAGCTCCTCCATGGCGGCGGTGACGTCCACGCAGGACAGCTCCGCCCCGGTGTCGGGGTCCAGCTGCCGCACCCGGAAGACGTCGCTGGTATCGGTCAGATACTGCTTCTTGTTCCCCGTCTCCGGGTCGAAATCCGGCGGGAGGTCGTAGGTAAAGACGTGGAACTGCTCCCATACCCAGATCTTCCCGTCTCCGCCCGGCACGGGCCCCACGTATCCTGCGGCGGGCTCCCCATCCAGGACCGCGGGCACATACTCCGGCAGGACCTCCGCCTTGCCGTCCAGGGAAGCGCGGCAGAGGACCGCCTCCTCGTCCGCCCCGGGAACCACCAAGAACCGGATGGAATCCCCGACGGTACAGCAGCCCGCCAGCTCCCCGGCCTCCACCGGCAGAGCAATCTCCTCCTGGAGATAGCCGGGCGCGGCCTGGAAGGCCAGCTTTACCGTCTCATCCTTCTTTTCACCACACCCCACCAGCGCCAGGAGCAACGCCAGCAGAGCCGCGCACAGAAATTTGTTTCGCATGGCTCACACCTCCTGTTCTCCCCCCAGCCGGGTCATCATGAGGCCGATCTCCTCCTTGGCGGCGGTCCGGCCGTCCACGACGCCGCTGACCCGTCCGCCGCAGAGCACCAGGATCCGGTCGCACAGCTCCAGCAGCACGTCCAGGTCCTCGCCCGCGTAGATCACCGCCGCACCCTTCATCTTCTGCTCGGTGAGCAGGTTGTAGATGGTATAGGAGGTGTTGATGTCCAATCCCCGCACCGCATAGGCGGTCATGAGCACCGACGGCGCGGTGGCGATCTCCCGGCCCACCAGCACCTTTTGTACGTTGCCGCCGGACATCCGGCGCACGGGGAACTCGGTGCCCGGCGTGACCACCTCCAGCTCCTTCCAGACTTTCAGGGCCAGCTCGTTGGGGTCCTTCCGGTTGACGAAGGCGGTTTTCCCCTTCCGCCAGGAGCGGAGCATCATGTTCCCCGTCATGCCCATGCTCCCCGCCAGGCCCATGCCCAGCCGGTCCTCGGGGACGAAGGCCATGGCCACCCCGGCCCTCCGGATCTGCATGGGGGTCTTGCCCACCAGGGAGGTGGTCTCCCCGCCCTCGGGGGAGTAGAGGATGTCCCCCTCCGCTACGGGGTACAGGCCGGAGACGGCCTCCAACAGCTCCCGCTGGCCGGACCCGGCAATGCCCGCGATGCCCAGGATCTCGCCGCCCAGGGCGGTGAAGCTGACGCCGTCCAGCCGCTTGACGCCCTCGGCGTCCAGGCAGGTGAGATTCTTCACCTCCAGGCGCTTCACCGGGTTCTCATACCGGGGCCGGTCGATGTTCAGCGTGACCGCCCGGCCCACCATCATGTCGGTGAGGGCCTGGGGGTTGGTGTCCCGGGTGTTGACGGTGCCGATGTACTTGCCCTTGCGGAGCACGGCCACCTTGTCGGAGAGGGCCATGACCTCGTGGAGCTTGTGGGTGATGATGACGATGGCCTTCCCGTCGTCCCGCATGGCCCGGAGGACGGCGAACAGCTTGTCCGTCTCCTGGGGGGTCAGCACGGCGGTGGGCTCGTCGAGAATGAGGATGTCCGCGCCCCGGTAGAGGACCTTCAGGATTTCCAGGGTCTGCTTCTGGGAGACGGACATGTCGTAAATCTTCTGCTGGGGGTCCACGTCGAAGCCGTAGCGGTCGCAGATGGCCCTGACCTTTCCGGCGGCGGTCTTTGCGTCGCCCTTCTCCTCCAGGCCCAGCAGGATATTCTCCGTAGCGGTGAACACGTCCACCAGCTTGTAGTGTTGGTGGATCATGCCGATACCGTGGGCGTAGGCGTCCTTGGGGGAGCGGATGGAGACGGGCTGACCGTCGATGAGGATCTCCCCCTCGTCGGGGAAGTAGATGCCCGAGAGCATATTCATAAGGGTGGTCTTTCCGCTGCCGTTCTCCCCCAGGAGGGAGAGGATCTCCCCGCGGTTGAGGACCAGATCAATGCCGTCGTTGGCCACCACGTCCCCGAACCGTTTGGTGATCCCCCGCAGCTCAATGGCAGAAACAGTTTTTTCCAAGGCTGTCATCCTTTCTTTTCCCCACCGCCAGAAGACGGCGGGCCGTATAAAGCCCTCCGCAGGAGTTTCGCGCCCGCAGGCGCGAAATAAAATTCAATCGTTTTTCCCGCGGCGTGTACGTGGGAAAAACACTTTGCGCGGAGCGAGCGTCGAATTGTCCGCTGTAAGCGGACAACCGAGGCGCAGAGCATAGCGAATCCCCTCTCAAAAAGATGCGAAGCATCTTTTTTGAATAATCCAAAAGGGGCCGCGTGCGCGGCCCCTTTTGTTCGGGCGAAGGATCAGCCCCAGGCCTCGTTCAGCCACTCGATGCCGTCAACGCGGAGCTGGAAGTAAGGCGCGGACTGGAAGTGGGACTCGTGGAACGCGCCGTCAAAGACGGCCTCCTCGGAGTCGGGGGTAAAGTCGCCGTCGGTATCCAGCGCAAAGGCGTTGGTCAGCGGCGCACCGCCGATGGTGAAGGTGCTGGTGTCAAACACCTGGAGCTTGCCGGAGCGGATCTGCTCCTCCACCTCCTTCAGCTTGTCTGCGGTGCCCTTGGCGGCGATCTTCTCATTCAGATCCGTCATGACCACGGCGCCCTGGTCCATACCGTGGCACCAGTCCTGATCGAAGCTCTGGCCGTTGGCCACGGCCTCGATGATGTAGCTGAAGTACACCGACCAGTCGATGCGGGTGCCGATCAGGGAGGCGTCCGGGGCCACGGAGATCATGTCGTTGTTATAGCCGGTGTGGAACGCGCCCTTGGACTGGGCGGTGGTAGCGGGGGTGGTGTTGTCGGAGTGCTGGGAGATCATCACGCAGCCCGCGTCGCACAGGGAGGAGGCGGCGTTGGCCTCCTCGGTGGCGTCGGACCAGGATCCCACGAACTGGACCTTCATGGTCACGCTGGGGCACACGCTCTTAGCGCCCAGATAGTAGCTGGTGAAGCCGGAGATGACCTCCGCGAAGGAGAACGCGCCCACGTAGCCGATGACGGCCTGGTCGGCGGTGATCGTCCCGTCGTCAATCATCTCCTGGAGCTTCATACCGGCCACCACACCGGCCAGGTAGCGGCCCTCGTAGATGTTGGCGAAGGCGTTGTGGGTGTTGTCCAGGCCGTCGTTCCAGGACGCCTGGTTGGTGCAGGCCACGAACTCGATGTCGGGGTAGTCCGGGGCCACCTTCAGCATGTAGGGTTCAAAGCCGAAGGAGTTGTTGATGATCAGCTGGCAGCCCTCCTCCGCCAGCTCGGTGTTGGCGTCCTCGCAGCCGGAGTCCTCGCCGATGTTCCACTTGACGGACCACTCCACGTTGATGCCCTTGGCCTTCAGGGCCTCGGTGGCCGCATCCTTGCCGCGAATGAAGTTGTAGGTGTAGCCCTGGTCGTTCTCATCGCCGATGCAGATCAGGCCCACCTTCACCGTCTTAGCCCCCGAGGAATCGGGCGCGCTGCCGGGCTTGTCGCCGCCGCCTCCGCAGGCGGTCAGGGCCAGCACCATCGTCAGTGCCAGCAGCAGAGCCAGTAACTTCTTTTTCATGTCTCTTCCTCCTTTTCATTTGTCCAAAGCATCTGGTATCTTCCAACTACTATTATACAACACAACACCGGGAAATTTCAACCAAAAAATCCATTTATTCCGGTAAATTTTTCACCACTTCCAACAACAGCTCACGACAGGTGCAGCAGCCGTGCCAGCTTCTCCCCGTGGGGGACCATCTTCAGATCCTCCCTGGTGATCATCCGCAGGGCGATCACCAGGATCAGGTATACCACCACCGCGATTCCAACTGCCAGGAGGGTGCACAGACTCTGCTTCACATATCCCCCGGTAATAACCCGGCTCAGGAGCCCGTGGGAGGCCCAGGCCGCACCGCCCATGGCGGCGGAGGCCAGCAGAGGCTTGACAAAAATGGCGATATAGTTGGGCTTTTTTTCCAGCAGGCAGCTGACCAAAATCAGGTTTAGGAAGGCCACCAGACTGTAGCAGGCCAGCGTACCGATGGGCGCGCCCTTGATGTTGACGGCGGGGTTGCCCACCAGGATGTAGTTCACGGTCACCTTGACCGCGCCACCGGCCAGCATGGTGTAGATGGGCCAGCTGACCTTCCCGTGAGCCTGCATGATGGAATTGGTCAGCAGCATGACGCACACGAAGATGGACGCCACCCCCAGCAGCTGCAAGTGGTAGGTCGCGGCAATGGCCGTCTCCCGCCGGGCGGGATAGAGCAGCAGCAAAATGGGCTGCGCCAGCACCGACAGCCCCACCCCCGCCGGGATGGCCAGCATGGAGATGAGGCGGAAGCTGGTCGTAACCACCCGATTGACGTCACGGTGGTCCCTGCGGTTCACTGCCACCGTCACGGCGGGCACCAAGCTGACCGCCACGGCGGGCAGGAAGCTGGAGGGCAGATTGAAGAGCGTGCTGCTGAAGGTGTACTGGCCATAGAGGCTGGCGGACTCCTGGGTACTCAGTCCCAGCACGTTTTGCAGCTGGCCCATGATGATCGCCTGGTCCAGGGTGTTGAACAGGCTCATACCGGCCTGGCCAATGGTGATGGGGATGCCCAGGGCCAGCAGGCGGCGGGCGATGGTGCCATAGCTCTGGGGCACGTCGGTCCCCCAGAGAATGGGCCCCCGATTTTTGCGGTAGTTCCGCCACATGTACAGCATGGCCAGGACGATCCCGGCACTGACGCCCACGATAGCGCCCGCCGCGCCGATCTCCAGGGGGCGGCCGGAGCGGATGAGATACCAGGCCAGCGGCAGGCCCACCGCCATCTTGGTAAACGCCTCGATGAACTGGGAGGTCGCCGTGGGCACCATATTCTGCCGCCCCTGGGCGAAGCCCCGGTAGGCGCACATAATGGACACGCAGACCACGGACACGCCCAGGCACTTGATGGGCCAGTAGGCCAGGGGGTTTTTCATGGCCGCCGCCAGCTGGCGGGTGAAGAGCAGCATGACGGCGGAACCGGCGACCCCCAGGGCCACAAAGATCACCATGGCCGTGTGGAAGCAGCGGCGCATCTGGGTGCGCCGGTTCGTGGCGTTGGCCTCGCTGATGAGCTTCGAGAGAGCCAGGGGCAGTCCGGCGGTGGACACCGTCAGGAGCAGTGCATAGATGTTATAGGCGCTCATGAAGTGGGCGACGCCCTCGTCGCCCAGGATGTTGTTGAGGGGGATCTTATAGAGCGCGCCGCAGATCTTCACGAACACCGTGGAGACAGCCATGATGGTGACGCCGCCCATAAAGGACTGCTTTTTTTCTCTGGACATTGGATTTCCTCGTTTTTTTCCGGGAACCCCCGCGCAAAACGCCGGTTTGCGCGGCCCTTCCCTGAAGTGCGGGACGTCCCGCCCTGCTGCAAGTATACGGGCGGGCAGCGGGATACATGCTTCTTTCCCCTCCCGGCACTAGGATCCTCTGCTCAAAGGCTTCCCGCAATTCCGGCAGTAGAGGCTGTCAAACCGGTTCGCCTCGCCGCAGGCGGAGCAGACCAGCAGGCCCCGCAGGGTCTCCCGCTCCCGCCGGTGGGCGTCCAGCTCCTCGTAGAGCCCGTCCACATATTCCAGGATGCTCTGGACCTGCCCGCTGTCGGAGGGGTTGCCCCGGTGGGAGGCATAGATCATCTCCCCCACCGCCCGCATCTGGAGGTTGACCTCTTCCCGGAGGTCCCGGATCTCCCGGTCCAGACGAACCCGGGAGACCATCTCCTCCACCCTGCTTCGCAGGCCGGAGGCCCCCTCCCGGAGGACGGACACGGCGTCCAGACCGGCGCCTCCGGCGCTCTGCGCCAGCTTCTTCCATGAGGCCGCAGTGATTGTAATCTTCATGATTCTTCTCCCGTATGGTTGATTTTGTTACATCTGGCTATAAAACGCCCGGAAAGCCGCCTGGTTGGCCGCGATCTTCTCGGGCCGCTGGATATACTCCTGGGGATATTTCAGGTTGAATACCCGCTCGATATGGTTCCTCGCCGGGTCCACCATCTTGGTGGAGCCCCCCGCCCCCAGGCTGAGGATGGTGTGGAGCTCCTCCATGATGTAGATGTTGTACCATCCGGTCCCGCCGGGTCTGCACCAGCCCACGTTCTCAAAGCTGCCGGACATATACTTCTGCCGGTAGAGGTAGTAGGGCGCGAAACCCGCCTCCTCCAGGGCCGGGGCGGCGTAGTCCAGCATGGCGGACACCTCCTCCACCGTGGGGATCCGGGTGCCCTCCAGGGTGATGCGGCTGCCCTTCTTGAGGGACAGGGTGTGGATGGTGATGTTGTCCGTGCCGAAGGCGATCACCTCGTCCAGGGTCCGGCGGAAGCTCTCCGGCGTGTCCTCCGGCAGTCCGGCGATGAGGTCCATGTTCACATGGGGGAACCCGGCGCGGCGCACCTGCTCCATGGCCTCGCGGATGTCGTCCCCGCTGTGCCGCCGCCCGATGGCGGAGAGGACCCGGTCGTCCATGGACTGGGGGTTGACGCTGATCCGGTCCACGCCGTTTCTGCGGAGGACCGCCAGCTTCTCCGCCGTGATGGTGTCCGGCCTCCCGGCCTCTACCGTGCGCTCTACCGCATTGGCAAGATCAAAGCGCCCGTTCAGCCGGTCCAGCAGGCGGTCCATCTGCTCCGCCGTCAGGGTGGTGGGGGTGCCGCCGCCCATGTAGAAGGACCGGACCCGCAGACCCAGCTCCTTCACCATATCCGCCGCGCTGTCCACCTCCGCCAAGAGGGCCTGCAAATAGGGCTCCACCAGGTGGAAGCTCTTCTCCACGCTGTTGCTGACGAAGCTGCAATAGGCGCACCGGGTAGGACAGAAGGGGATGCCCACATACAGGGAGATCTCGTTTTCCGCCAGTCCCGCCTTGGCCTCCAGCCCCGCCTTCGCACAGGGCAAACACAGCTTTCGTCGGGAGTCGGAGACAAAGTAGGTGTCCCGGAGGATGGCGTCTGCCTCCGCCTCGCTCTTTCCCTCCTCCAGCAGTCCCGCCGCCAGCTTGGCGGGCCGGATGCCGGTGAGCGCTCCCCAGGCGGGGGTCGCCCCGGTGAGGGTCCGGGCGGCCTCGAAGAAGCTGAGCTTCACCGCCCGCTGCTTCAGACGCTCCCGCTCGTAGTCGTCCTCCGCACCCGTGAGCGCCGTCCGGGCCTCGCCCCGGGATGTCCTCCCGTCCACCGTCAGCTCCGTGACGGCCGCTGCGGCGGTCCCCTCCACGGACAGCGCCACCCGGGCCGCGTTGGGGTCCTCCCCCTCGTAGACGGGCCGCTCGTCTGGAAAAAAGGCCAGCAGGCTCTGCTCCACGGCGTAGCGGTAGTCGTGGCCCTCGAAGAACAGTTTCATAGGCACAGCGCCTGCCGCATATAGGGGTTGACATCCCGCTCCAGCGCCAGGGTGGACATCGCCCCGTGACCGGGGCAGACCTTATAGTCCCCCTCCAGCCGTCCCAGGCGCTTCAGGGACGCCGCCATCTGTTCCCCGTCTCCCCCCGTCAGGTCGTACCGCCCGCAGCATCCGGCAAACAGGGTGTCCCCGGAGAGCATCACGCCCTCCGCGAGAATAACCACGCTGCCCGCCGAGTGGCCGGGGGTGTGGAGGATCTTCAGGGTCAGACCGCCCAGGGAGAGGGTATCCCCCTCGCCATAGAGCCGCTGGTTCTTCCCGGCGTGGGGGAAGAGATAGTGGGGGTTGGGCTCGTCGGAGGGGCACAGCTCCTTCTCGTGGGCGTACACCGGCAGCTCCGGCCACTTCTCCAGCAGGGCGGGGATGGCCCCCACATGGTCCCAGTGGCCGTGGGTCAGGAGGATCATCTGCGGCGTGAGACCGCTTTTCTCGATCATAGCCAGCACTTTTTCCGGGGACCCGCCGGGGTCCACCACGGCGCAGACATTCTCCTTTTCATCGCCGATCAGATAGCAGTTGGTATCAATTTGTCCAACAGGGATCGTATCAAAAATCATAGCGTCTTTCTCCTTATTGCACCATATCTGACATATCCTCAAACACAGACAGATCCAGCGGTTTCCAGCGGTAGGCCCAGTCGAAATAGGCAATCACCTGCTCCAGCATCGGGAGCGTCCGGTCCAGCAGGTGGCCCTTGCCGTCCTTCCAATAGCCAACCTCCAGCGAATACTTTCCGGCATCGGGGCCCTGTAAAGCAACGGCGCACTGGATGTACCAATAGTGCCGCTTCGGATTGGCAGGGTCCCTCTGTTCCAGGATCAGGTAACTGTCGCTGTCCTGCGCCAGCGATTCCAGGCCGCAGCGAACGTCCTCCCAGGTGGGGCGGCTTTTCTGTCCCGGATATGCGCCCAGAGTCAGGGTCCAGGGCCACTCCTTCCGGGGCTGTGCATCGTCCCGGCTGTTTTTCTTGAAAAAACTAAACATGGCGTCCTCCCTATTTCTCCGTATCAAACAGAATCGTCACCGGACCGTCGTTCTGGGAGAACACCTGCATATCCGCGCCGAACTCCCCGTGCTGAACGTCGAACCCCCGCTCCCGGCAGCGGGCCATGAACTTCTCATACAGCGGGATCGCCGCGTCCGGCTTGGCGGCGTAGGAGAACCCCGGGCGGCGGCTGGAGGTGTCGGCGTAGAGGGTGAACTGGCTCACCACCAGGATGCTCCCCCCCACCTGCTCCAGGTTCAGATTCATCTTCTCGTTCTCGTCCTCAAAAATCCGCAGATTGCAGATCTTATCCGCCAATGTGACGGCGGTCTGTTCTGTGTCGTTGGGCCCGACGCCTAATAAAATCAAGTATCCCTGGCCGATCTGTCCATTGACCTTTCCGCCGATCTCCACCGACGCGGATTTGACCCGCGTGACAACCGCTCTCATTTCCTCACCTCTTCATCCAGGAAAATCCGGGACCCCATGGCGCCCCGCTGGCCCTGATATTTGCCCCGATAGGGGTGCAGCGCCGCGCCGTCCATGCGGGCGAAGACCAGCTGCCCCACCCTGCGCCCCGCCTTCAGCTCGATGGCGCAGCGGTTGGCGTTGTAGAGCTCCAGGGTGATCTCCCCCTCAAAGCCCGGGTCCACCCACCCGGCGTTCTGGATGAACAACCCCAGCCGTCCCAGGGAGCTCCTGCCCTCCACGAAGGCGGTCACATCGTCCGGCAGCGCGACATACTCCATGGTGGTCGCAAGCACGAACTGGTTGGGCAGCAGAATATAGGTGTCACTGGTGATCGTCTTATACCGGATGTCCCCGTCCAGGGCGAGCACCCCCGCCGGGGAATCCTCCACCACGCTAAAGGTGTCGCCCAGCCGGATGTCCACGCTGGCGGGCTGCACCTGCTGCGGCTCCAGGGGCTCGATTTGGAGCGTGCCCGCCGAGAGCATCTCCTGTATCGTCTTATCGGATAGTATCATTCCGCTTCCTTCTCTCTATCTCAGCCTGCGGGCCGGTTGACCTTCATCACGCTGGAGATCTGGTGGATCTTATTCATCACCTGGTTGAGCTGCTTGGAGTCCGCCACGGAGATCACCAGGTGGAAAATCGCAAACCCGTCCGCCGTCGTGTGGACGCTGAGGCTGTTGACGTTCACCTTGCAGGTACTCATGGCCGTGGAGATGTCCACCAGCAGACCGGTGCGGTCCTTGCACACCACCTCCAGGGCGGTGGTGTAGGAGTCCCGGATGTCGTCGCTCCAGCTGACCTTGATCCAACGGCCCTGGTTGGCCTCCACGTGGTGGTCCGGCTGGGCGTTGGGACAGTCCTTGCGGTGGACGGACACGCCGTAACCCCGGGTGATGAACCCGATGATCTCGTCCCCCGGCACGGGGGCGCAGCACTTGGAGAACTTCACCAGGCAGTTGGACAGGCCCTCCACCACGATGCCCTTCTCGCTCTTGACCTTTTTGGGCAGAATGGGCTGCTTCGCCTCGACCCTGGCCTCCTGGGCGGCGCGCGCGGCGGCCTCCTCGGCGGCCTTGGCCAGGGCGGCGGCCCGGTTGATGTGCAGCAGCTCATCCCGGACCCGGTTGGCCGCCTTCTGGGCGGTGAGACCGCCGTAGCCGATGGCGGCATACATCTCGTCCAGGGACGGGAAGCTCACCCGCTTGAGGATACTGGGCAGCGCATCAGGGGCGGTGATCTGGGCCATGGTCAGGCCGATGTGCTTGAGCTCGTTCTCAAAGGAGGCCCGGCCCTGGGCGATGTTCTCCTCCCGGCGCTCCCGCTTGAACCACTGGCGGATCTTGCTGCGGGCCTCGCTGCTCTTGGCGATCTTCATCCAGTCCCGGCTGGGGCCGTGGGCGGCCTTGGAGGTGTTGATCTCCACCACGTCGCCGTTGTGGAGCTGGTAGTCAAAGCCCACCATCCGGCCGTTGACCTTGGCCCCCACCATGGTGTTGCCGATGGCGGAGTGGATGGAGTAGGCGAAGTCGATGGGCGTGGCCCCGGCGGGGAGGTTGATGACGTCCCCCCGGGGGGTGAAGACGAAGACCTCGTCGGCGAACATATCCACCTTCAGCGAGTGGATGAAGTCCTCCGCGTCGGCGTCCTCCTGGTTCTCCAGCAGGCGGCGGATCCACTCGTAGTCGGCCTCGCCGCCCTCCTTCTTGATGCCCTGCTTGTATTTCCAGTGGGCGGCCACGCCGTACTCGTCTATGGCGTGCATCTCATAGGTGCGGATCTGCACCTCGAAGGGGATGCCCTCCTCCCCGATGACCGTGGTGTGGAGGGACTGGTACATATTGGGCTTGGGCGTACCGATATAGTCCTTGAACCGGCCCAGAATCGGCTTGTAGATGTCGTGGATGACCCCCAGCACGTTGTAGCAGTCCGACACCGTATCCACCAGCACCCGGAAGGCGAAGAGGTCGTAGAGCTCCTCCATGGTCTTCTCCTGGAGGTACATCTTCCGGTAGATGCTGTAGGGGTGCTTCACCCGGCCGTAGACGGTGGCGTTGGGGATGCCCCCCTCCGCCAGGCGGCCGTTGATCTCCTCCTGGATCCGGCTCATGAACCGGTCGTGCTGGCTGCTGGACGCCTCCAGCTTCCGGTTGATGTCCTGGTACGCCACCGGGTCCAGGTACTTCAGCGACAGGTCCTCCAGCTCCCACTTCATCTTCGCCAGGCCCAATCGGTGGGCGATGGGCGCGTAGATCTCCATGGTCTCGAACGCCTTTTTCTTCTGCTTCGCCGGGGTCTGGTACTCCATGGTGCGCATATTGTGGAGCCGGTCGGCGATCTTGATGAGGATCACCCGGATGTCCCGGCTCATGGCGAAGAGCATCTTCCGCAGGTTCTCCATTTGCTCCTCTTCCATGGTGGAATACTTCACCCGGGTCAGCTTGGTGACCCCGTCCACGATGTCCGCCACCGTGACCCCGAAGCGCTTGGCGATGTCCTCGTAGGTGCTGTCCGTGTCCTCGATGCAGTCGT